>JBHLMB010000392.1:0-3880 GCA_048938565.1 Promethearchaeota archaeon
TTGCTTCATAAGTGCTTCTAATTGGGATATTGTTATCGACTTCACGAGAGAATTTTTATCGTTAAAATCCCTGTATATGCCCTCAACATCCGTTAAGCTTATCAATATATCTGCATTTAATGATCCTGCAACGAAACTCGCCGCTCTATCGCCATCAACATTCACGATATCTCCTTCCTTGCTTTTCGCTAATGCTCCAATAACAGGAATGTATCCTTTTCTGAGTAAGAACTCTATGACATCGGTATTAACGGAGTTTATCTTTCCTGAAAATTCTCCTCGTTTAATAATCTTTTTATCGTTTATTAAGACTACTATCTTATCTTTCCGTGTTGCTTCAATTGTTGCTCCATCAATTCCTGAAAATCCAAAAGCGTTCACACCCTGCTTTTGCAGTGCTTCAACTAATCGCTTATTATTCATTCCTCCTAAAGACATAATCGCAGCATCTATGACTTCTTGATCCGTGAATCTGGTCTTAAAACCCGAGGGAGTCTTGAAATATTTTGGCTCCATATTCATTCTTTTTAGAGTTTCATTAATTTGGGGTCCTCCTCCGTGTACTACGACCAATTCGTATTGGTTTGATTTGTTTAAATAAATTGTCGCAATGTCTTTTACGACATTTTCAAAATTTTTTGCAATTAGAGCTCCTCCTACTTTAATGACTATTTTCATATACCTCTACTCAAATATTATCTTCATTTGTATTTACTTTCTAAATATTCAATTATTTGTTTTGCTATATTGATGTTTGTGGCATTAGAAATTCCTCGAAATTGGGGCGTTCCATTTACTTCAATTACTTTGTAATCCCCTTCAACCCCCATTAGATCAATACCTACGATTTCTCCATTAACAGCTTTTGCTGCTTTCAAACTTAATTGTTCTATTTCTGGTGTTAGGTCTATTTGTTTTGCCGTTCCTCCAGAAGCAATACCGCTCCTGAAGTTATTTTTGGGATGAAACCTACCCATTGCTGCCACGCAACGATCACCAACAACGAACACGCGATAATCCGTAGGTGCTTCAGATTCTGTCTTGCTGGGTGGAATATATTCTTGTAAATAATAAATTTTCTGAATTATGTTTCCCATTGTCTCCCGGCACTCGAGGTTTGAAATGGCACTATTATAATCATCGACCTTGGCGATTAACCGTCCCCAAGAACCAATAATGGGTTTTATTACGGCAGGATAATTGATATTTTTCTCAATTGCCTCGATTGAGGGTTTTTCTTTAAAAGATACACAAGTTAATGGCGTTGGAATCTCGTTTTCTATTAATTTAAGCGTCGTCAAAAGTTTATTACCACTTAAATGCAAGCATTCGTAATTATTGATCACTCTATATCCTTTTTGCTCTAATATTGCTCCAGTATAAAGTCCACGCAAGAAACTCAAAGATCTCTCGAGTATAATGTCGCAATTGTGACCAAAGTCGAGATCCTTTTCTTTAGAAAGCTTGTAATAAATTTCTTGGTTGTTAATTTTCATATATTTCATGCTTTTCTTTTCAAGTTCAGAAATAAGCTGTTTTACTTCCCAAGTAATCCTGTTAAATACTATACCAACTTGCAATTATCTGACCTCTTCGATACTATTTAATATTTTATGGATTGGAATTTTTTTTTTGATCTTCATGTAAACGATATGCATAGAAAATTTATGCCTAAAATAGATTTTTTTAAATTCCCTACTTGAGGATTTCTATCATAAATCCTTTATTCGGTAGTTTTCTAAAACAAGATCAATGATCCTACTGGCGACAAATCTTTTTGAATGCCTAGGGACATGCGTGACATGCTTATCCTTGTCTACGATCCAGACCTCATTGTCCCTGCTTTCAAAACCCATTTCTCCGCCGACATCGTTTGCGACTATTAGATTCGCATTTGACCTTTTTAACCTATCGTAGGCTCGATCGATTAACTGAGTTTTTGAAACATTCGTTTCTGCCTTGAAAGCTACGATAAACACCTTATCGTTTACTTCTCTAGCTTGATCTATGATTTTTGGTGTTAGACCCATGGTTATGTGTAATTCTTTAACATCGTCAGAAGAAATCTTGCCTTCAACGCAATCTGTAGGCGAGTAATCGCTAATTGCGGCAGCACAAATGAAAATATCGTAATCATTTTCCTTCAGTTCGTTGTTAACGGTTCGAATAAAATCGTTTGTCGTAATTACATCCTTAACTTTTAAATAATCCGGGGTTTCTACCAAGCACTTTCCTTTGACTAGTAATACATCAGCACCTCTAGCAGACGCTTCTTTAGCAATTTCAATGCCCATTCTACCTGATGAATTGTTTGAAACAAATCTCACCTCGTCAATAGGTTCCCTTGTAGGTCCAGCAGTTATAAGCACTTTCTTTCCTTCCATGTCTCTTTTTGCAACTAACATATCAATGACTCTATCAATGATGTCATCAACATGAGCGATTTTTGCTTTTCCCTCTGAAATACGCGGGCCTAAAATCTCCACACCACACTTTCTTAGCTTTTTAATATTTTCTTTTAATATTGGGTGTCTAAACATGCTCTCGTGCATTGCAGGTACGATGACTATTGGAGTTGAAGAACCAAACGCAGTCGTTACAACGGTTGTTACTGGCGTGTCGTCAACACCCATCGCAATTTTAGATATAGTGTTTGCTGTTGTAGGACACACTAATATTAGATCTGCCTTTCCAACATTTCTAGGACGATCTCCTGCCAGATATATATGCTCTACTCCTCCCGTTAGATGAGTAATGGAAGGATTGCCCGTGGCCCAGTGCATTAACGAGGGCGTAATTAGTTTTGTAGCGGCTTTTGACATCACGCATATAACCTCCGCTCCTAACCTCATTAACTCACGAGCAATTATTGGCGATGAGATCACGGCAACTGAACCCGTCAAGCATAGACAGATCGTCCTTCCTCTTAATATGGTCCCCTTGCTTTCCATAATGTCTTTACTTGGATGTTTTTCCGACACGAATTACACACTTGATTTAATTTCTTCTTAGTTAGGATCTTAAAATTGCCATAGCTAGATATATTTTGTGTTTTTATGCTATTGTATACTTTATGTATCTAATAAAAATGTAAGCCCTCACTACATTATATGATGATTTTTCAAGTGAAGCAACCTTTCGAGGTGCTAATTTGGGAGCCCTTTTGTATTACATCTTTTAAAGTTTTTCATGGAAAGAAAAAATTTAAATAATTGGTCGATTTCTTTAAAAAATGAAGGAAAAAGAAAAGTTTAACGAAGCAAAAGAATATTAAGAGCTAGGCTTCTTAGTCAAATGTTTAATATTATTGCTTTTAGTTTGTGTAGCACGAATAGTGTAATTGCGTGTTAACCATAATATTATAAAATACTAACAATATAGGAGAGCGTCTAAAATTACAGCCGAAGAAGAAGGAAAAATCAAGCAGGGAACAATCGCAGGTTTTATGAGAAAGCGTACCCAATTAGTTGGGTTTGAAATGGGATACTGGAAGCATGTTCAATATTGTTCCGAATTTTTAGACAATGCTTTAGACGCGATAGAATCTTTTCAATGGAAGGAAATAGAAAACCCGGATTCTCACATCGTGTTTTCTTTAGATAGAGATATAGCAATACAAAATTTATCGTTCATTGCTCATGAAATAGCAACCGAGGAAGTAAAACCTCCCGAAGAAGAGTCTGGTGAGATTTTAAGCGAAGATCAGATTGAAATTGAGGCAGAAGTTAAGAGAATTATAGATGATATGAACGATCTCATTAGCCCAGCAGAAAATATTATAGATATAGAGCCCATTGTCATTATTAGAATAAGAGAATCCGAAGCATCAACAATTTTGACTTCTGAGATCAGTAAAAAAAATATTATGAACCATACATTT
>JBHLMB010000393.1:0-2690 GCA_048938565.1 Promethearchaeota archaeon
TGCATATTTTTTGCGTACCTCCTAAAATGAATTGAAGTTCCATGAGCTTGTCAATGTAATATTTCTCATCGAGCAAGTCATCGAACTCTACAATAGCAATATTTGCAGAATAATCTGTTATTCTTCCTTTAAATTCCGAATTTTTCAGTACTGTATCCAATTCTGCTAGCGATAATTGCCAATTTGACCCTAAGACAAAAATAAATTTATCCATTTTCCCAACCGATTCTCAATTATGCAATTAAAATGCTCTATTTTATTTCTATTTTTTTATTATGTAAAGTCTGCGAATTAAACAAATAGAAAATAAGTGATATCAAAAAATATAGTTCATTTAAGATAAGAGTGAGATGTTATAGTTTAAGCTCTTTTCACTTTTAACCAGAGTTTAAAAGCTTTAGTTGTTTTACCCCTCCAAATTGCATTTTTACCTGTCTTTTCGAACTCCTTAATGTCTTCTTCGGTATATTCCAATGAGCTTGCTGCTTTAGATTTTTTTTCTAATTCTTTTTCAATCTTTTTTAAATCTTCCTTGCTTAAGGTTTCTTCCTCTGTTTCTACTGGACCAACTTTAAAGTCTTCGCTAACTTCAGCTTCATCCTTTTTTTCCAAATCAATTTCTATCTCGTATTTCTCTCCTGTTATATCCCCAATTGCGCTCATAATATCCTCAAGATCTTCTCTTCTACGAGTATCTGGAACCATCTCTATAATTTTATTCTCAATTGATCCTGATTCCTTTGCCTTGGCTTTCTCATACGCTTTCTTCTGCTTGAGTTTGATTTCTCGGGTTTTTTTTATATTTTCAACGATATTGGAATAATTATCTTTGAAATATTTCAAGCTTAGGTTTATAATATCGGAAATGTTATCCCAATTATCCTCTTTTAGAATCGCATTAATCCAGTAAAACAATTCCAACATTAAATTGACAGTCACGACCTTCCCTTCAGAATATGCTCCAATCGTTAACCAACGCAATATATTAGCAATGAGGATATTATTGTCCAGAGCTGTAATGCCATATTCGTGTCCTAAAGAAGAAAACATTGAGAGATTTCCAAAACCAACTACTTTTCCTTTGTAATACTCGACTGCCACCATTAGGGGAAGGTTTGGGCTATCTTGCTCTTTCCAATCACTCCCGTCATAGACTCTTGTCCAACAATTAAGACCACCAGTGAGAATCACATCAATTTTGATTTCATCTTCAACATCTATAAAGTCTAAAACTTTTAACGAGCACGCACTTGAATATACGATTTGTCTTACTTGTTCAGTTAAAATATGTGGTTTTATCTTGCTTAATATTGGCCTTTTTTGAAGGTTAACATAATTCATCGAGTCGTTAACTTCGTTGGGAAGAAATTCAAATCCAAACTTGCTTGTCAGTTCATTTAAATTAGTTTCATTAATGGCATCTCCTCCGCTTGAGCTAACGATAAGCAAATTTCCTCCCTTTTTCACATATTCTTCAAGTACATTAATTTCATTTTCAGAGAGCAAGGTATTTTTTGGTGTCGAAAACAAAATTGCATCGTAAGTTTCTAACTTGCTGATGGAATCAAAACCAGCTTGAATCTTACCTAGTTTATATCCCGATGAAAATAAGAATTCCGTAAACTCTGCGTAGCTCGGAGCTTCTAAAGTCAAATTATTATTATGTGAATAATCCAATCCAATAGTCGGGTTATCTGGCATTGTAAATCATTAAATTACTTATTTTGCATTATTAAAAACAATGCTCGTTCAGTTTTTTAAACAAAGAACTTAAATTTTTTTCATTAAGAAAAAACCTTTCCTTATAATACTGAAACTTGTATATTTAATTTCAAGTATGCCCATATTTAAGTATTTTTGTATTGATAAATCATTGAATCAATGCATTGGTTAAAATAACAACATTGAAATTAATTTAAAACTTAAAAAAAGCAACCTGATTTTTAATCTGAACATTCTCGTATCCTTTTTACCAGGATATCTAATACAACATGATACAAGTTAGGACCATAACTTTTTACAAATCGTTTTGAAATTAAAGAGGCAGAATAATTATATTTAATCGCAGTTTCATCAAAAAGTTTGTACAAATCTATGTATTTCTCCTTATCCGTAACTCCTTCGTAGTGAAAAATAGTCCCTTTTTCTTTCACAAGCGTAAGTGCGCTTTTAACATAATCAACAGGTGCGGGAAAAATGCCCATAATTACCCTATCTGCCTTAACTCCAGAAACGCTTAGTTTCTCTACTTCTTCCTTACAATTACCTTGTATAGGCTCTATTAAAGGCTCCAAGTGGTTCAAGCGTACATTTTCTTCAAGAAATCTATAGGATAATGGATTTAATTCAATACTATAAATTTTTCTAACATCTGAATGCTTCCCAATTGGTAAGGAAAAATACCCAATTCCGGCGAACATGTCAACAACGACTTCACCTGGCTTGACAAGAGATGATAAAAACCTCCTTTCCCTGAGATTCCCCTTACTAAACATTATTTTCGTTATATCAAACTTATACATTACATCGTGCTCTTTATGAATTACTATAGGATCGTCTATACCCACAAGAAACTCAATTTTTTCTGGTTGACGTAATTTTCCTGTTATTCTTCCTAAATTCAAATATATTGATTTAATATATGGATAAAGTCTTAAACATGCATTTCCAATGATGTATCTTTTTTCCAA
>JBHLMB010000393.1:2700-3870 GCA_048938565.1 Promethearchaeota archaeon
CATTATTTTACTAATCGTTTGGAATCCTCTTGGAAGTACATCTAACTCTTCTTGATTAAGAAGATCTTTTAATTCTTTCTGTAAGACTAATTTAAATCTCATGGTCGAAGCGGCTTAGACCCAATTAATTGCTTATTTTTCATCAGAATTTAATAATGTGTAAGGCGATCTAAAAGAATAGTTCTAAGGATTTCAATTTTACGAAAAGTCAATTCTCATAATTGATTAGGTGAAGTGATTTTTATCTGAACACTTTTATCTATAAAGCTCATCAAAAAATACGAAAGTAATGAGTTAATACGAGAAGTTGGAGAATCAGCTGAAATCCTTAAGTATAGAATTCTTGGTGAAAGAAAATCAGTTATACACATACTTTATAATTCAAAATCTTCGTCAGCGAGCGCTTCCAACTCAAGATACCTTTGCATGATTGCAGCTTTAAGCTTTAAAAGTCTCATGTTTTCCCAGCACGCTCGATCAATTACAAGCATTTCTTCTCTGCTCATGGTCATATCAACTCATATTCTATTTTATTTTATTAGTCCTAAGATTATAATTTACATTTCATTTTTTAAATTAATAGGGACCAATTTTTTGCAAATTCAATATGTCAATAAAAAAAGTGAAAACTTGAAATACCTTTATGAATTGATGAGCCTTTCAATACTCCTTATAATGGCCTTTATACCAATCTCTCTGCGATCTTTGAATATCTTCTGGCATGTCTTCGAAAGGAGATATCTCTTCGTCGAACTCGTATTCAATTCCGCGCCGAACATTCGTTTTTGGGTTAAAATATCCCGTTTTAGCTATTCCCGTTGCTGCTCTCCGTGCAGTACGACGAGCAATAAGCGACGCTCCTTTTATGTAGAAATGCCTCCATTTTTTCTGGTCCTCAATTAGTTCCAAAAATATTCCTTTATGCATTCCTTCGAGCGAATCAATTGGATCAAATGCACCCTTGTCATTGTTCCATTTTAATAACATGTTTTTCTTTTCGGTCATATTCCACCTCAAAAAAACTGTTCTTAACTTCTGCTTACTACATTTAAAGTAAAAATAAATATTTTTAAATATTTGGCTTCATCAAATAAAGCCTAATTTTTAATTCCAACAACCATTATTATTTGTCGATGATAGATGAAAAGTTAATTGATGAGGCTGTAGAAG
>JBHLMB010000394.1:0-2216 GCA_048938565.1 Promethearchaeota archaeon
GTTAGCAATTCCTCGTCCTAATTTAGTTGAACAATCTCCTTCGGAAATACCTGCAATTAAAACTGAAGATGAAGAGGGAAGAAAAGACCCACAAGTAATTGAAGTAGTTGATGATTCAAATTTAAAAAAAATTCCAGAAGGATTTTTAGAAATTCAAGCTCCTAAAGACTTTGAAATCATAACACCACACGAAAAAATAGATCCTGCTATTTTTAAAGATGCTAGAAAAACAGTGCGTTTGGACGACAATGACATCTACGAGCAGGTATCGACTAAGGATCAAATTATACTTGAACAGCCGAAAGATGGAAAAACGGTAATTTGTTTTGCTTGTGGAGCTGAAAATCCAGTAGGTTCTAAATCATGTGAAAGCTGTAATACAGAATTTGACTCATAAAATATACATTCTTTAATTTTGTGATTTTTTGCTTCTATGAAAATGCTTGTTCTTTTCATATTTTTCTATTGCGCGTTCTCTCCACATCGTGTTCCATTTTTTAAATCCTGACTTTACATATTTCTCTCTGTTGTAGAAATCCTGACATAACCAATTAAATAACACAAAATATCGCTTTGCGCCGCTTTTTTTTGTCAAGCCCCTTGATCTTATACCCAAATCCTCTTTTAGGTAAGAAATAAGTCTACCTTCCACGGCATCCTGTAACTTACCCTCGATGATTGCGGGTTCATACACGATGCCTTCTTCGTCAAAATACTCTCTTACCCTATCAAATATATTTCCACGACAAAGCAGAATCTTTTCCTTATCCTTTTGAAAATTCAACTCTCTCAAACCGTCTTTAACCAAATCTACGACGACTTTATAAGGCATTTTATTTTTCCAATTTTTTTTTTTAAACATCTCAACGGAAATTGTACGATAAATAATTTTTCCAGTCTCTACTCGATGAAGGGCGATGAAAGCATCTCCAACGAGATCTCCAGTCCCTGCATCGTCAATCTCTACGGTCATCAATAAAGAAAATATTGAGAACTATTATAATTTTGCGATTAAAATAATTCGAGAATCGGTGCGAGAGGTTGCTAAATTTTTCTATAATACTCTTAATAAGCTCATATAGCAAAACTAAATATTACTTTGAAAATTTTAGTGTATTGTGATAGTGGAACTCTTGATAATTGGAAACGAGATCCTCATTGGAAAATTTCAAGATACAAATTCAAATTGGATGGCAAAAAGAATAACCGAATACGGTCATAGAGTATCCCGAATAATCGTCGTTCCCGACGAGATCGCAGCCATATCAGACACTCTTAAGGAAAACTTGAATAGGAATCCTGATATAATAATTATTTCAGGAGGATTGGGGCCAACTTTTGATGACATGACGTTACAAGGCGTTGGAACGGCTTTACATAGAGAACTAAAAGTCAACGAAAAAGCCTATGATATGGTCAAGAGTTCCTACGATAAGGCAGTCAAGTCAAAGATTATTGTACTAAAGGGAATGACGCCCGAACGAGAAAAAATGGCAATACTTCCTGAAAATGCCATTCCCTTGACTAATCCGCAAGGAACAGCTCCAGGTGTAAGACTTAAAGAGGGAAATTCAGAAATATATTGTCTTCCGGGCGTACCAACAGAGATGAAAGCAATCTTTAAGGCAGAAATATTACCCGTTCTCAAGGAAAAGAGAGGAAAATTCTTAGAAATGGGTTTTTACTTTAGTGGTATAGGGGAATCCCATGTTGCACCTCACGTAACAAAGATAGAAAAAAAATATCCCAAATTATGGATTAAAACTCATCCTAGAATAGGGCTTTCCGAGGTTGAACTATCAATAACATGCTTCAATGTGGAGAATGGAGAACAACTCGCAGAAAAAGCCATCGAAGAATTAAAAAAAATCATTGTTAACCTTGGTGGAAAAATTACATAAAATATGTGATATCCCTGCAATTATGGGCAATCATTACCAAATCTTTTAACCTATCTACATCGTCGTATTCTAAATTCTTCATCAACTGCTCTGCCTCCTTTATGAGCTTGTCCCTTTCGAACCAAAGTGAGAAAGATTTTTCGCTATCATTGTTCAAAAAAGCATCAATGATCTCCCCAAAATAACTTTCAACTTTGCGAAAGAAACCCTCAACTCCTTCGCTCAATTGGAAATGCAACAAAATCACTCCTATTTTTTCAATACTATAGCAGATTGTCCTATAATCAAGTATTTCTAATGGCGTGATATCCAAAT
>JBHLMB010000394.1:2239-3360 GCA_048938565.1 Promethearchaeota archaeon
CGAAACATAGATACCCGTTCGAAAATACATTCGAGTATGAGTTACCAAGATGTAGTAGAATTTTCTCAAGTTATTATAATTACTCTTTAACTCATTTTTTTTATCATTCCTGATGTTTTCAAACATGTCCTCAGCTAAATTAAATAGTCTCCTGATGAGCTTCCGAGTTGGTACGTTTCCAATATCAAAATTATGTATCTCGATTCTCTGGTCGCTTTGTTCAATGATTTCGGTGTTAGGAAGGCGGTCTATTACGAATTTTATTTGCTGTAAGATGTTAGGTTCAATCTTCTTGTCTGATATTACCACGATTTTTTCGATACCTAACAGCGAATTTTTCACTATGTCCTTCGGAGTGGTTTTAATCATTGTTAGAACTATTTCTTCTTCGGGTTTTCCTTCTTCCTTGATTTTCGGATTTATGATTAAACAACCATCGCTTCGAATATCGATCGCAACAGTAGAATTCTTATCCAAGGCAAATTGGCTTATCCAACTTTTCGGCAAGCTCACGAAGTACGATTCGCTAATTTTTTGCATTTTCCTGAAAAATCTCTTCACGATTCCTCACTTCTTGTTTAAAAGATTATCTTCATGTTTAAACTTGCTTAAATACATTATAATTAATTATATAGAATCCTTAAAAAGGCTTCTCCGTCGTAATTAGTAGGAAAGAGAGTTTAAATACGATTAAATACGAGAGGTTGGATGTGAATGAAAGCAAAAGAATTTAAAATAAATAAGTACATTTCACTCAAGCTGGAAGGGAAGAAAACCAATATCTATGTAGACGGAGTAAGATTTCAACAATGCAAGTATCTTGCGTTTGAAATCCCACTCGATGTAATCCCAGAGTTCGATTCAATTCAATCAATAGACGAAATGGTGGAAAAAGATAGATCAAGCGAATATAAATATCTTAAAATCAGCCCTAAACAAGAATTTTGGGGTCATTGCTCGAACTTGCAAGCGTGGATTGAGAATGATTACGACACGCGCTTGCTCCACAGGAACTTGGCGTTCCCATTGCTGAAAAAATTAACCGAGGCAGGAGATCCCTTGGCAAAGAAAGTCTTTAAGGAAGAAATTGTCCATAGAATAGAAGAAGGAAACGAAAATAT
>JBHLMB010000394.1:3370-3846 GCA_048938565.1 Promethearchaeota archaeon
AAATTCCTAATTATAAACCGCTATTTGGATTCCTTTTCAAGTGAGGAAATCAAAGTGCTCACTCAAACGCTTGAATCAGGTACAAGTCGGTTATTTCCCGCAATAGAATTACTATTATGGGGCCTTAAAAAAAATGCTCCTGCTAAATTCATGGAAAATATTGAACTTCTAAAAGAGAATGTTGAATTTGCAAAATGGGGATTGAAGAACAAGGCACCACCAGAATTTTATGAAAATTTCAATAAGCTTTTAAAAAATATTGATTTCGCAAAATGGGGTGTTAAAAATTCCACATCCAAGAAATCTTATGTATTCGATACATACGATATATTTGGAACCGATAAAGTAGATCCATTCTACCTTTTCTTTGATGTTCTAAAGGATGACATTGAGCTTGCAAAGTTAGGCTTGAAAAAAAAAGCACCAGCAGATTTTTATGAACATTTTCCTCAATTTAAAAAAGATATGGAAGTAAT
>JBHLMB010000010.1:0-15680 GCA_048938565.1 Promethearchaeota archaeon
GAGAAATTGATATTAATTTTCTATTCTATCATCTATTATATCTTTGAAATCGCATTTTTCTCAGTTCTTATTATAGATTCTGGCCAAATAGGAAGTCTCATAGGTCCTTTGAATGTAAAATATGAGCCTTGGATTCGAACCATTATGGGAATTCTCATATTGTTTGTTTTAGTGACAGGATTGATGTTCTCCATACGCTCAATTAAATCAACTAATCCAGAAATCAATGTAAAAGGAAAATTATTAACAATTGCGTTCATTTTTTGGAGTATTTGCTCAGTCGTGGACACCACGTTTACCTTGTCTATTGAGTTATTGCTATTTATTCGAATTCTACTCATTCTAACATCTATTACTTTCTATGTAGGATGGATTTTACCTGGATTTTCAAAAAACATCTTGCGAAAATTAGGTATCCTAAAGGATGGAATCATGAGTTCTAAATAAATGCTTAACTAGTTTCTGTTCCCTTTTTTATCTTATTAAGTTAAAGCATTTAAACATCAAACATCTTTTAAGTAATCAGTTATATTTTTCGAACTTGATTATTCTTTACAACTGGTTTTTAGTAATTTTTAAACTCAACAGAACTATGATATTTCAATAATTTACCATTAAGATTTATATATAGTTGTCATTATTATTTTTGAAATTTTGATTGTCCTATTAAAGTTTCATTTATACAAATAAAAAGACAAAAAATTGGAAAATAAAAATGAAATCTATTGATAAAATTAAGATCTTGTCATTTATAGTTGTTGTTGGAGTAATATTTATGTTTCCTTTGCTTCAAGCTTCAAGTGATAAAAAGGACTTCATAAATGCTGATATTAAAACTTCTGACACTTTAATGACATATGCTAGCGAAGGTTATACTATTTGGGAGGGATCTAATTACAGTTTTTGCGAAGATATGATTGCTGATAATCTAGGGAATGTTTATATAAGTGGTATTGATTGGAGTTCTTATATATCTAAAATTATTGTTATCAAATATAACAATGTACTAAATGAAATTTGGAATATCACACTTGCGACAGGATATTATACTGCAATATGTGTCGATTCGTTAGGGAATCCCATCGTTTCTGTTAATTCTTTTCTTTTTAAATTAAATAGTGATAATGGGAGTATAACTTGGACTAAGACTTTCAATGTTAATTTTACATCAATTGCACTAGATGCTTCTAACAATATCTATCTTTCAGCTCTAAATAGATCGGGTTTAGCAGGTTCTTTAGACTATTTTGTAATGAAATGTACCCCTGACGGAACGCAGTTATGGAATGCGACCTGGGGTAGCACTGGATATGATTATTGTAGAGAAATTCAGGTTGATTCTAACAACAACACATATGTTGTGGGTAGTGTTCAATATTTGGGGGCTGGTGGTAAGGATGCTTGCCTAGTTAAATTCAATGCAACGGGCATTTTTGAGTGGTATGCTACATTTGGAGGTCCTGACGATGATTATGGTATATCCATTGCTTTTGATTCTAACGATAATCCACATATCGCTGGTTCTATTGAATTTGATGACGATAGAGATATTTTTATAGCAAAATATGACGAAAACGGTAACAGAAAGTGGCACCAGATCGTTGGTTGGTGGAATTCATATGATTCTTGTTCAAAAATATTTATAAATAAAACAACTAACCACATGCTTCTTTGCTGTGAAAATTATTATGGAAACTGGGATCGGAATTTTGGCTTTTTATATATGGACGCAGGATACAATTATTACCATTATATATATTACTTTTGTCGTAGTGAATCTGAACACCATACATATACGGGAGCCTATGATTCACAGGGAAATATATATATCGCAGGGGCTATATATGGGCCAGAAACTTCCTACGACTATAAAATTGGATTTGTTCGGTTTGGAAAAGATTACGATCAAGATGGTTTATCAAACTATCAAGAACTGAATATTTATGGTACTGATATATATGATCCCGATAGTGATAATGATGGTTATTCAGATGGTTGGGAAGTTTTCTATGGTTATGATCCTTTAGATCCGAATAGTTCTCCAGAAAATGATGTGACTATCCCCTCTGGTCATGTTTTTCTTATAATCACCTCAATGGCAATAGGAATCACGATAGTGATAAGAAAAATCTATGGTAAGAAAAGGTTAAATATCAATATATGAATTTTTCTATCAGATGAAAAAAAATACTACCAAAATCCTGTTTTTTTTTGTTACTTTTATATTATGCAGTGGTTTTATTTTATTTCACAATAAACTCGATATTTTTCAAAAAAGGAACTTGAAAGCATCATCTGTCTATGAAAATGAAGTGGAATTAGAATATGGAAATCCTACAATATTATCAACAATAACAGAATCTGAGGAAAATAGTGTTTTTAGTGGTAAAATGATCTCTGGTCTTCTTGTTATTGCGAATTTTTCTAATAATAATGGGTCCTTATGGATAAAAGATAACAATAAGATTACAATTTGGGAAGCTGAATTTGTCAATGGGACCATATTCGATGATATCTTCATATCTGATCCTTCAGAAACCTATGTGTTAATTGCTAATTCGTCTACATTAGGGATCAATACCTTACTATATACTTTTTCTGCGGGATATTCCTATTACACGAATATAGGCTTGGTTTTTGTTATCTTGACAATAATAATTAGTTTTTGTTGCATGGGTTTCTACATTCCTTTTGCAGTGAGGAAAGGTAGAAAATTCGCAAAAAGATTTGTACCATGAGTAATTTAACTTTTTCAAAGTCCTTGGATCGAAAATATAGATCTATTCTCTAAATGTTAGTATGATTACCTAAAGATTCATTCATCTAAACTCCTTATCGCGTGCCCATTTCCAATAACCAATTGGTAAATCTAATTTATTTGGGGAAATATTGATCTTCTCAACAGTTTTTCCTTTTTTATTAACAACTGCAACTTGAACGATATACTCCAAATTATGGTTATTACCCCTTAATAAAGGAAAGAACACTTCTAACAGGTCCATTATGTTATGTAGACAAGTATCAATTGCATTTATTGCGTTGTTCCTTTGATCTTCAGTTAAATCAGACGATAATTCTTCAATGGCAGCTTCCCTACAATGAATGATCACATGAAAACCAAAGTTATTAGCAGCATCTTCTTCTCGTTCAAATTCATTTTTTCTCCATTCTTCATAGGTTCTTGGTATCGAATTATTTTCCATCATTATTTTTCTCCTATTTTCAAGTTAATCATCGAAATTAATATTAAATTGCTTGAAATGTTCTTAAATAACTAATCAAATTATATTATAATAGTTTATCTATTTAGTTTATTAATCTACTCTTTTTTTATTTGAAATAATAATTCTTTATTGATAAGGGAATTCATTCTTGAAGTCATCAAAATAAGTAATATAAACCAACATGGGTAAAAGCAAATAAAAGATTCCATATCCCATTTTCGTTAAATTATAGCTTACACGAATTGGTCGTTCATTTTAGTATACTTTTCTTTTAATAATTGCGTCCCTTTCCAATTCTTTTAGCCTTTTTGATAAAGTTCCTACATTAATATGAGATAATATTGTTTTTAATTCGTTAAAATACAGACATTCTCCCTCTCTGCTTAGAATAAATATATATCTAAAACATATTTTGAATTAAGAATTCTATTACCTTTTGTAAAGATTGTAATTCATTTTTAACTTGATATCTATTACTGGATTTTAAAGCTTGAAAATGTTTTTTTAATCCATTTCGCACCGCTTCCTGCATTTTAGGAATTAATTCAATCATTTCTTTTAATTCCTCTTTCTTGTTCTGTAAAGGATAACTCATTTTTATCACATGTAGAATTTGTCTGAAACTGAATTAAGTATGATTTCTTATGCTAATTTTGCTCTATTTGTCCATTGCTCGTTATGAGGAAAAACACTTATTATTAGAATTTGGAGAAACATACAAGGATTATATGGAGAAAGTATCGCGTTGGATAGGGTTTCCAATAAAATAAGATGGACTAAATTCCTGTTTAATTTAAGAGTTGGGATATTTTTGGCTAACGACACCAAAAATTCAGAGTCAAAATAATATTAAAAATAATTTGTGACCAGTTTTTTTTATATCATAAGTAAGTACTTATATTACCCCCCCTTATATATTAGTATGGATGATAAAGATGAAAATTTACTTGAAAGATTATCGTCTATTTTTAAGGCTCTCTCTGATTCCACCAGGTTGAAAATATTTCGATTGCTGATGTTTAACGATGAGGATAAAATGAGAGTTATCGATCTCGCAGCTAAAATTGGAATATCCCAACCTGCAGCAACTCAGCATATTAATATTTTAAAAGAACAAGATCTAGTCAAGTCAAAAAAAGATCATAACCGCGTCTATTACTATATTGACAGGGAGCACTTTGAAAAATTGAAACATATCCTCTTTAATGCGCTTGATGTTGTTTACTTGAGGTGTACTTTCAAGGGTAAATGTGAAGAATGTCCTAGAAATAGAGTAAATAAATCAAAAACATCGTGTTCTTAGCATTATTAACCATTGAATTGATGCAATGGAAACATTTAAATATAAGCGGTCACTTATATAAGCAATGACTTATGTAATTAATATAACTTAGAGATGATATATAATGTCAACTAAAAACGAAAAGCTCATGAATAATTTTGGATTTAAAATGATGTCGGCAATGTTTGCATTGAGAGATTTAATAAACGATCCGGTAAAAAAAATTAACAAGGCGGGAGTAACTAAGCAGCAAAGGGTATTAGATTATGGTTGTGGTCCAGGAGCATATACCATCGCCGCCGCTCGTGTTGTTGGTGAATCAGGAAAGATCTTTGCGGCCGATATTCATCCTTTAGCCATTAAAAAAGTTCTTAAAAAGGCAGCTAAATATCGACTTGATAATATTGAGACTATTAAAACAAGTTGTGATACGGGATTGGCTGACGAATCGATTGATCTGATAATGTGTTTTGACATGTTTCACTCGGTAAAAAACCAAATTGATTTATTAAAGGAATTTCACAGGGTTTTAAAACCAAATTCAATACTTTCCATGGATTGTCATCACCTCAGTGATATAAAAGCTAGGGTAGAAGAATCGGGATTATTTGAGCTCGTGGAAAAAAAAGGAGAGACTTTTAATTTCATAAAAATTTAAATTTTTTTTTTCAATTTATATATTTCATAAGAGAAACAACACTCCCGTTGTTTTAGTTCGAGATCCCTTAAAGTTCAGTGATTTCATTCATACTCAGAAAAGAATGCCACATACTAATTTAAGATCCTAAACTATGTGGTGTGTTTTTGGTCATTAGTTCCAGAATCTTTACACAAAGTATCCATCCTTTTCTCGGATAGAGGAATACCAAAAGGTTTTCCTCATATGAATGTCTATGGAAGTCATACATATAGCTTTCTCAACACACAAACAACGAACATTTCAGGGTGAAATTTCATTTTAAAACGATGCAAGGAATACAAATCTTCATACAAGAAGAGGCCGATAAACCTTTTGATCTGACTAAAGTATGGTCTCACGGGGATTACCCTTTAATCAAGGAAGGCAAAATAATGAACAAACTAAAATAAAATAAATTAGCCCAAAATATTAAATATGACCAAGAAAACTAATAACACTTTGAATTTATAATCTTTAATTAATATCCATTCTGATATCTTTAAAATCTTTTACTAAAGAAAATGCAGATTTATATAGAACGATGTATTGATGAGTATTGATTTAAGATGGATTTTAGTGAAAGAAATTTACATGATGTTAATAAGAGGGATCCATTAAAGACAATTACCTTTACTCCGATAGGTATATTCCATTCTCCTTTAAAAAATTTAAAAGATGTTCCCATTCAATTTTCAATGTCAGAAATAACCGGAAAAATTGAAATATGCCAAGAATATTCTCCTGGTTTGAAAGATCTAAATGGATTTTCTCATATTTATTGTATATATCTCTTCGATTTAATAAAACTACCAGTCCCAATGCAATCAAAACCTTTTTTAGATAACGAGAAAAAGGGCGTGTTTTCAATGCGTACTCCTTTCCGGCCTAATCCGATTGGACTTTCCATATTAGAAATCAACAAAATTATAGACAATTTTATTTTCGTAAAAAATGTGGATATTTTAGATCAAACCCCAATCCTTGATCTTAAACCTTATGTAAGTGAATTTGATTATATACCATCCTCTAGATCTGGTTGGCTAAATGGAAAAATCAGAAAATAAAAGTCTAGTAATTTTAAGTAATTTAGTAACAAGATATAAGATAAATTAATAAAAAAAAGAGAATTTAGCATTTTTTTAAAAGGAAAGGCGGGTGTCATTTAGGAAATTTCAATATGATCGCCCGTTACTATGTAATAAATTTTTTCTGCCATCTTGCATGCGTGATCACCACATCGCTCTAAGTAACGAGCAACCATTAAATAATAGGCGTAGGATGTGATGAATTTTGGATTCTCCATCATGATGGCTATGCATTCACGGAAAATTGACCATCGCAGTTCGTCAACTTCGTTATCCCTTTCTTCTAGATCTTCTATATCATCTATTTTTCCCGTATTAAAGGCTTCAAGTACTTTGGATATCATGTGTTGCACGTGCTCCCACATATGGATAAGGTTTTGAGTCTATTTAGTCTATATAGATCTCTTTTTTTTTCAGTATTCAATGATCTGAAAAAAAATTTATAAAATAATAAAAAAAATCATTTTTTGTAGTTTATGTGTTTAACCGAAGAAAATTTTTGATGTTAAAAATTTTTCTGTCTATTTTGGTGGAGCCAGTACGATTTCGATGCTTGAGACATTGCTCGGCTGGTCCTTATCTCCTTCTAGCTGTTCAGTTGCAAGAGTAATATTCTTGTATTCCACGCCTTTAAGAAAGCGGTTCTTTAAAATCTCACACACATCAACGGCGTGAGAGATTGCTCTGCCACGCGCTTTTACCGTACATTCTTCTCCCTTGTTAAGAACCATCATCGCAGCCATTACATAATTCATAGTTGGACGACGGCCAACAAACACAGCGTTTTCTTCTTTAGCCACGAGTAAAACCTCCTATTTATTTGTTGTTTTGCTTATGCGTTCTATTTTGTGTCTGGTTTAATCCATTGTAAGGATTTTTTCATACCGGTTTAACAGGTTAATGTTGAAAATTTAGATTGATAAACCTACTATTAGGAATTGAACCCCTTTTTTAAATTTTATCACTATTAGCATTTTTCTCTCATCTCAAAAGTATTATGACAATTTTCCCTGTTTTTCACCCAAATAAAAAATGTAGTAATTTAATTCGTGTTGAAGATGCTCATTGTGTTTCTTAAACCACATTTGTGAGATAGAATTAATAAAATATAGGAAATGATTTCAATCTTTTTTTAAAGACAATTTATTTGATTATAGAAATAATTTTGTAAGGATTATCTGGTCCTGACCACAGAAATTTGTTTAAATTAAAAATTGGAACTATCATGTTCTAACACTTAATCAGTATCATTTTTTTTTTTTTTAAAATCTTTAAAATGTTGTTCACTAAGAAATTTAAGCCTTAATTCTTCGTGGATAGACTTTATATAATCGACTGGATGAGAATCTTTCTTTTTTTTGAATTCTGGAAGTTCTTCATCAATACTACTTTTTTCATATTTTTTATGAGCTTTTTCTCTATTTTCCTTGACTAAGTCCCAACCTATGCTTATTATTAGTAAAAATATAATTATAACTATCAACGGGATCAATAAATAAGAGTCTGTCAAGAATATTTTTATCCAACCAATGTAAGGGATTCTTCCAACAACCACTCCTAAAACATCATGTTCACTTACAGGGGCGGGATCGGGGTAAAGATTGGCATCTCCTTTTGTAATAAAATACCATATTCCACTCGAGTTATACTTATTAATTACCCTATGAACAACGGGATCAGCCGGGCTGCTTGACCATTGTGCCCAAAAAACGATGATGGTTCCGTTTTCGATGTCATCGCCGTCCACTCCTTGCACGAATAGGAGGTCCCCCTTGGAAATAGTAGGTTCCATTGAACCAGATACAACTACAACAACGGGAGTACTCGTGTTGAGTACAAGTTGTAAAATGAAATATGTAATAAAAGAACCTGATATCGCAAAAATAATTAGAACGATCGTGATGATGATTTTTCTTTTTGAAGATGATTTAGGATCTCCATCTTTATTCCTTTTCTTCTTAAATTCGCTAGATTTTTCCATTATTAAAATAAATATAAATTATTGTTTCTTTTTTTTACAATCGTCACTTATAACATAATTTTAAAACATAAAAACCATTCTAAGTATTTTATAAAGTAATAATTAAATTCCAAGCGCATTTTTTATTTGTAACTTAGGAATACAAAATTACATTTTTTTCTGTATTATGGTTGTAACTTTTGAAATCATTCTGCTCGTTTTCGTACTTGGTACCATTATCGGAATAATCAGTTCCCTTTCGGGAACTGGTGGGGGCACGATGTATGTTCCGCTGATTGTCTTATTATTCCTATATCCTATTAATATCGCCATCGGAACTTCTACTTTTGTAATTATGATATCGTCAGGAGCAGGTTTTTTTTCATACATCAAGAATAAAGAAACTAATTTAAAATTAGCTTTAATTTTTGCGAGTTTTTCATTACTGGGAAGCATATTATGCACTATTCTTTTTCAATTGTTATTTCCAATTAGTAATGAAATGCTCAAGATTGTTTTTATTATTGTATCTTTATTGGCTGGACTATTAATGCTAAATAAAGCTAAAAAGGAATATTCTAATGTAAAAAACGATAAACAATTTTCCAGCAAAGAAAAAAGAATGACTGATTTTAATTATAAGAAGGACTTACCTAAATCCATTCTATTATTTATCCTGGGAGGATTTGTAATAAATCTTTTAGGAATCGGAGGGGGTATTGTCAACACGCCGTCATTACACTTAATAATTGGATTTTCCATCCATAATTCAGTAGCAATATCCACATCTATAATTTTTTTTACATCGATATATAATTCATTTTACAAGATATTTTTAGGTGTAGTTGAGATCCTTATAGGTATTTTTATTGCTTTAGGTTCGGTACTAGGCGCAATTATTGGGGCAAAATATTTGAAAAGAGTTCCTAAATCGTTCCTTCAATTCTTCATTGCAATCGTGCAAATAACATTATCAATCTTGATGTTCATATAAACTA
Organism: Promethearchaeota archaeon; assembly: GCA_048938565.1. Classification (GTDB taxonomy): domain Archaea; phylum Asgardarchaeota; class Lokiarchaeia; order Sigyniarchaeales; family SOKP01; genus FT1-020. The sequence goes on from JBHLMB010000010.1 coordinate 9,229, forward strand.
AAAATATACAAAGTTTTCCACTTAGCTAATTCTTTTTCTCTTTTTATAATAATGTGAAGAACTTCCGATAATACTTAATATTATAATCATTACAACGAAAAAAATAGCTATTTCCGTTTCTAAAGCATCCATATCGAAAATCCAAGGTGCTGATCCATTGTATTGAAGGTTAAATGGATTTAAATAGTTATTATAGAGAAATTGTTCCACGGTTTTTCCGGTAATTTCTAGACTATTTGTAGAAATTGAATTATTATCGTCGTTGACCGTGTGATGGTAAGGCCAACCTGGATTATCCCAAAAATTAATTATTAAATCTGCCGAAGGAATTCCAATATTCACGAAAGGAACGTGGTCGTCTATTATTGATTTTGAAGTACGATATATTGGAAATTGTGAGAAATATCCTAATTTTCTTCCTACTTCGAATAGTTCATCTAGTAAGCTTGATGTGGAATATTGTTCGGCAATAAATTGCAGGTTAACGCCCCCGACCATATCGAAAAGAATTATGCAATCAAACTCTTCTTCATTAGAATCGTAAAATAAATCAATGTCTTCTACAAACTTATTAGATCCTTCACACCAGTCCCAACCATCCATGCCATATCCACCATAGTCATATCCTTGATCTTCTGCATCAAAGAACAGGAACCATAATTGACAATCGATATCCTCTATTCTTGTATGAAGGGCTCTTGCGAGCTCTAGTAATACAGCACATCCGCTAGCTCCATCGTTAGCGCCGGGTATTGGATTTGATCTTAAAGCCGGATTTGGATCTTTCGTAGCTCTAGCTCGGGAATCGTAATGGGCTGCTAAAATGACGATGTTCTCACTATCTTCATTCATCTTAAATAACACATTCTGGCAATTAACCGAATTAATAGTAAAATTGTGAGAAATGCGTGTAATATTGCTATCGATCTTAAGAAATTCCGATTGGAAATAATTTGCGCAGTCTTGGCTTCCTTTAGACCCAGGAATTCTATAATGGGTAGTATTCAGTTCTAATTGGGCATTTATATGATCAAAAGCGTTATATCCGCTAAAATCCAATCCTACATTAACATTCTGGATTTTTGGAGAAGCTAATATTAAAATTCCGCAGGTTATTAAAAAAGAAACAATAAATCCAATATAATGAAGTTTGGATTTTAGATTGTATTGCTTCCAATGCATCATCTATAAAATGGTAATACAAAAAATATTTTTAATCTTTATATGTTAATTAATTATCATGAGTCAAAATAATTTAAAACCAGTAAAATGGGAAAATTATAATATTGGTGATTCTGCTAAGCATGTTAAAACGGTTACGGAAACAGAAGTAGAAAAATTTGCTGAAATTACAGGAGATTACAATCCAATACATGTAAACGAGGATTATGCCAAAACAACAATGTTTGGAAGAAGAATTGCTCATGGAGTGCTAAGTGTGGGATTGATATCCGCCTGTTTGGGGGTAAAAATGTTCGGTCCGGGAATTTTATATGGTTCGCAACAAGCCACATTCAAAAAACCCGTGTTTTTAGGAGATACATTAAAAGTAGTATGTACAATCACGGATAAATTCACGAAAAAAGAGGGTAAACTCAAGTTCCTGACCGTTGAAACGAAAGTTTACAATCAGGACAATTTAGTCGTTACCGATGGGGAAGCCCAGATCATTTTTGCCTGAAATCCATCTTTTTTTAGCTTAATTGGCTGAGAAAGACTCATTCGTCTCTTTTCCAAATATCGATTATGTGCCTAGATTCGAAGCTAATTTTGTCATTATGCTTCAATCCAAAATCTTCTAGAGGATCATTGTCCAATACTCCCATGAACGAGTTATTGAATATTTTTGTAATCTCGATCCACATCCTCTCTCCGTTGCACCCATCGGGCAACTTAAAACGCAATTTAACTAAATCTCCCTCCTTCAATTCAGAAATTTCTTGTGGACTTAGAATCTAAAAAGTTTCAGGATATTTTTTATGCATTTCTTGGCCGTCTGTAATACGATATGACATATGAGCATCTCTTTTTATTTAATTTAAAGAAAAAAATTATAAAATTATGTAAATACAAGTAAACTAAGAGGGAAATACAAAACCATTGCCACTAAAGCTGCCATTGGAAAAGTCAATATCCAAATTAAAATTATTTTTTTAGATTTTTTATTCTTTGGAGCGTGTTGAGCCCTTCCTAATCCTATTAACGATGCCACGAGCATGTGAGATCCTGAGAGAGGTATTCCTAAAAGAGTTCCTATGAATAATATAATTGCGGTTGGAATTTCAGAGGCAAAGGCCGTGCTTGGACGCAGTTCGGTTAGGGTTCCTACATTTTTAATCAAACCTCTCGCAAGCACGACAATACCTATCGAAAAACTTAGACCAATTATGAATAAAAAAAGTGTAATGTCAATAGTACCACTTCCTTTAGTTGCACCATAAACGATTCCAACGGCGTTAGAACAATCATTCCCAGCTCGAGAAAAAGCTGTCCAACAAATAACGGCTAGTAGAACAATAGAAAATTTCTTCTCGGCAGATTCAAATTTTTGAAAACCATCGAGTTTCTTAACTACACGCTTGTTAATCACTTTATAAGTCCCATAAGTCACGATATATCCTATTATTGGAGATAATATCCACCAAAAACTCATAACGATAATTTCGCTCCATGCTATTCCCTCTAAACTTCCACCTACCGCAGGGAGCAAACCAATTCCGATTATACTGCCCATTGTAGCGTGAGTTGTAGAGATTGGTAGCCTTAAAGAAGAAGATAATAAGAGCCAAATGATAGTTGATGCTAGAATAGTTATTGTTATGGCATCAGTGATGCTTATTTCAAGGATATCTCCTCCCACGGTTTCGCTAACAGCTTCACCAAGAATCAATGCCCCAAACACGGCAAATATCGCTGCTAATATTAGAATCTGTCTCATTGAAAGCGTTCTACTACCATAAACGGTTGCGAAGGTTTCATCGTTTGCTCCAATCGCAAAAGCGATTATTAAAGAAATGACGATAAATACGATTATGATAGGTTCGATGTCACCCATTTTACAATGTCTCCTGAGTTATTTTGAAGGATATTTTATGACCAATCCACGTAAATAATCGGATACGTCCTCTGCTGCGTCTAATACCTCATACACATATGATACGAGCTTTGATGTAATATAGATTCGTAAGTCGTCCCCTTTTTTCTTGAAAAGATTTTCAAGAATGTTAAATTTAATTATTTTGGCTTCTCTACGTTTAGTCTCAATTGCAAAGGTCTGCTTATACGCTCCTGTAAAGTCAGTTTCCATGAGTTTCACACACGAGATAAGCTCATTTAGACATTCCATATATAACATAATAAGTTCCTTAAATTCTGATTTTACATCAGCATAAAGCTTGAAAGGAATTACTTCAAGGAATCTTGCAACGAACTCATTTTTTCCCGTTACATTATCAACAAGTCTTACGATTTTATAACGATCTTCAACGAGAAACGGTAAGGCCCTCTTGTCTTTAAAAAGAAGTTCAATGTATTGTTCTTTTAGTTGGTCGCAATTGTGTTCACAGGCTGTAACTTCTTCTAATTCTTTTTCGTTTAGATTGTCATCACAGTAATTTAAAAGCAGCTTGTGAAGAATTTCCGAAGCTTTTAATGTTTCAGCAAGGAATTCCTTGTTAAGCTCTTGCAAGCGATTTGTTTTATCTTTATTCAATTTTAATTTCATGTTAGATTCCAATTAGATCTATGATAATATATATTTTATATATTGTAATAGAAGATATTTTAATCTTTTTTACATGAAATATTTCTGGAAGTAAATGAGGCTAATCAGTTCTTCAAGTAAGGTCAAATTTTTTTACGAGTTCTGTTTTTTTCTTGTATTTTTCAGATTTGTATTGTATTTTTTTCTTTTTATACACTTCCTTTTGTACTATGTATCGGATTTTATGCTTTGGTTTCTTTTTCTTCTGTTTAGCTTTCTTGTATTTTTTCTTGGCTTTCTTGTATTCGTCTTTCTTTGATGTATATTGTTCGTATTTTTCCCTTATTTCTTTTCTTAGGTTCTTTTTTATATTTGCTATGCCTAAAGCTGTAAGTTGTTTTTTAAATAGTTCAATTGATTCGAACTTGATAACAATCATTCCAATTTCCCTTGCTGTTATGAGATTTCGGAGCTTATCATCAATAAAAACACAATGATTAGGTTTAGCATCCAATTTCTCCAATACGTGCTCGTACTTTTTTTTATCTGGTTTTATCAACCCAATTTCGTTAGATAGGTAGACATTATCGAATATATCATAGAAACCTTTGAGTTCATTACTTTTCGCATGTATGTCAAAAGTATTTGAGATTAAGCTTACTGTATATCCTGCTTTATGGAGTCTTGTGACTATCTCTTCCATCTCTGATGATAAATGTACGAATTTTGAATAAAGTTGAAACCATAACTCCAAATAATAATCAATGTTAACTTTTTTGGGCGGAAGAGCGCTTTCATTTTCCTGAATAGGAGTACAGTGATCGTTAAAAATGCATTCTAAGAATTCCCGAGCATTGATTTGTCCAGAACTTAATTTTTTCCTCGTTTCTCTAAATACTGGATCCTGCTGAAAATCGGACTTTATCTTTTGATCATGCTTGATGATCTCTATTAAGTTTTTAAATGCAAATGACTTTTGAACCATTACACCCCCAAAATCAAATAAAAAATGCTTTATTTTATATAATTTGACTTTTTGCGCTCCAAATATTTCCGTGATAGTTTTTTCTTCAGGATCCGACATGTGAATTAAGATATTAATGTGATATAATTATCAACTTTTTTAAAATAAGTACTGTACATTAAATAAAAGAATGAATTAAAATATTTATTTACCCTATCGTAAAACTTAAACTAACTATTCAACATACAAGTTCTTGAAACTAACTTGAACTATTTTGAATTGATTTTATCTTCTAGACTACTAAATCTTCTTCTAAAGAGATGATGTCCATGAATTCTTCTGGTTCACTATCTTCGTCAACAGTAATTATATTGTAAGTCAATCCATGTTTATCCCTGATTTCAATGGCTAATTGTGCCGAGATAAACTTGTTTTTGGTCGATGTGGTTTTCCCAACCCATACCCAAACCTTGGAATTATCGTCGTCTATGATGAAAAGAATGTTTTCCGTATCAAGAAGCTTGTATAAAGTGACTAATTCGCTTATTTCGATTTCTTCGTATCCTTCCTCAATTAATTGAAATATTTTCATGGTTTCGTTTACTTTGTTAATTTAACCTAAAAATGGATACTTCCCAATATCCTTTAATAAATTATGAATAAAAAATTTTTCTTAAATATTAAAGAAAGCTTTTTTTATAAAATCTTTTTAATTTCGTTAATTAAATTGTCGTAAAATTGTTTATCTTCCATTTTATACTTCATCAAACCTTGAACGTCTTGGATTATCATTTCTATCCCTGGACTCAATTCGGTTTTTTTTAAAAATATGGAAATGAACGGTTTATTTTTCAAGGCAGCGTATTTTATTTCTTTCTGGGTATTGATGGAATCGTTCACATGAGGAGATATGAAAGAAAGAAACAACTGAGAATCAATAATCTTTTGTCCTAAAATGTCGCCCCAATCAGATGTTAGAGGAATACCTTCGTCATACCAAATATTAATTCCACTTAAGTTTAGTTTTTTAATAATTGGATACACGCTAGATATGTCTTTATGAGCGTAGCTAACAAAAAGAAACGGTTCAAACCCGTCATACGCTTTAAAGGGGGGTTGGAGTTTAAAATCTTCAATGGATTCTTTTAAGTTGCTTTTTAGAAAGGCTTGTAAATCTAATTCGTTTTTTGGTAATTCAGGATCTTCAAATATTTCAAATTTCTTGAGGATTTTGTCAACAAGCTTTGGATTTGTCGTTATTTTTTCTATTATATTAATTGAATCAAAAATAATCTTTTCTGGAGTTCCTTCCCTTGTCTTTGTATTGATTGGCTTTAAGATAATATCAACTATTTTTTTAGCAATATGCAATTCTAGATCTTCTTGTGGGAGTTCCACGGTCTTTTTTCCAGCATAATCTCCTGTCCATTTGTAAGAGACTAAATTTCCGTTGATAAAAACTTGGTAGCCATTAGATAACATTATAGCAGGATCTTCCTTGAATAAGCTCTGGGCTGCTCTCAAGTCTAATCGTTTTTTGATGGATTCAAACCAATCTTCATCTACTTTAAAGGGTATATCCGAAATCGTACATGTTCGCTTGTTTATGAGCATTAAATAGATTGCTAATTGATGTATACAAAATCCACCAAGCTTTGACATACGACAATCACATATTCTTTTAGGGTCACTCATACTTAAATCTATTGTTGTTTCGTTTATCCCATATTTGCTTTTAAACCATACCTTATAACCCTTACCTCCTGGAAGAACCATCGCCTTTTG
>JBHLMB010000395.1:0-3816 GCA_048938565.1 Promethearchaeota archaeon
CTGTCAGATATCCACATGCTTCGCCCGGATTTAATACCAATACTCCATTTTCTTTTGTTTCATTAACGATATTATGCGTATGTCCCGTAAGGATTATATCATATTTTCCTGATTTTGCAAGTGCTTCTATTGTTTCTTGCCTGGGAAAATGAGATGCGAAAATTTTTTTACCACCGATTTCTAAAACATGTTCCATCCCGTCTTCAGCAAGTTGGCAAATCTGTCCTAATTCTCTCTTAAGAAGGATTTTTTCTCCGTCGTTATTTCCAAAGACACCATAAAAATTCTTTTTTATTATATCATTAAGACCATCAAACCATTTTTTTACAAATGGAGAAATATAATCGCCACAATGAATCAAAGCATCGACTTTTTTCTCGTTCATTAACGATACTGCTTTTAAAATATTATCTCGATGGTCGTGAGTGTCTGAAATTACAGCAATTTTCATTATTTATTCCTCATCTTAATTCAAGTTAATTTAATTTTTATTTTTCTTCTTGGATTATAAATTTATTTAATTCTAAGGTTGCAGAAGTGTTTAGAAGTAAGTGAATTTATTTATTGAATTTTATCATAGGATTCAAATCACTAGATTCTAATCAAGCACTAAAATTTATAAAATGAGGGAGTTATAATATTTACAGGTTTTAATAAAGAATGTTTCTTATACATTAAACAAAAAAAGAATTAATTTATAAGATAATGATTGCCGAGTTTCTAAAAACAGAGAAAGAAGCAATTGATGAGATTTTGGAAGACTATTTTGAAAATATGGGAAAGAAAGAAACCGATATTCTCATCAAGGACTTTCTTAGACAATTCAAGAAGTTTTCAACTAATCCTAAAGCAAAAAGAATCCACCCCATACTGCTCATTGCTGCTTTTGGCGGTATAGTGAATCGAATGTACCTTGAAGATAATATTGACCTGGTAAGAAAAGCATCTATAGCTGTAGAGCTATTACACGAAGGACACCTCATTCACGATGACTTGATCGATAACGACCTAAAAAGAAGAGGAAAACCAACTTTTCACATTCAATTGAAAAAAGATATTGAACAAACTTATAAGAATCAAAACATCGTGAAGTCCGAAGAGAAGAAAGAACTATACGGAAGGGACCTCAGCGTATTAGGAGGAACCCTTGGATACTTACTTGGATTGGATGTCCTTAAGGGTTCTAAATTTCCTGACAATGTAAAATTATCAGCTATTAATGAATATTCTGAAGCTCTTAATTTCCTGATAAGAGGTCAGATTATTGAAGAATATATGGAAGATCATGGCATGACAATGTCAATGGAGCAATATTTAAATATTGCGGAATTACAAAAAGCCAGGATCTTCGAAAAAGCCGCTAAAATAGGAGCAATATTAGCAAGAGGAAATATCCATTATCAAATTCAACCATTATCAGAAGCAATGCTTAAAATTGGTCAAGCTCATGCCATCAGGGACGACATGTTAGATGTTGATGAAGACATAATACAACAAAAAAAGAAATTCCTATATATCGTGGCGATTCAGAACACTAATGAAGAACAGTCCAATAGGCTCCGAGAAATATATTCAAAAACTGAAAAATTAAAAAACGACGATGTAAAACAAGTGAAGGAAATCTTTGAGGAAACCAACGCCAATATTATTGCAAAACATTTTTCAAAGAACTTGACAGAACAAGCAAAAAATGACTTGAAAGAAGTATATCCTGATTTAAACAAGGACCAAAAAACCTTTTTCGAAGAATTTTCGGAATACATCTATACGAGAGAAATATAAAAAGCATTCTTTTATTTCAAACTACATGTGCTGGAAACTTGAAAGCTTTTAGCATTAGATTCGTCAATTTCTTGAATACTTCGAGCACATTATAATTTTCTAATGCAGAAGTACGACTAAAATCTGCAATGTTCCTTTCTTTTATGTATTCTTGTATTACTTCCTCGCTCACTTGCTCCCATTCAGGCGTTTTTGTCAGGAGATCGCTCTTACTTCCAACGAGTATTATGGGTATATTTGGATCAACGGAATTTTGCATTACTTGTTCGTACCAATAATCTAGTTGTTGAAATGATAAGAAACTCACGGAATCAAAAACTAACAACGCTCCGCTTGCACCATCTATAAACTTTTTAATTAAAGGTTTAAATTTTTCCTGACCGCTCATATCAAAAATGGAGTTCGCTACATATTTTTCTTGGTCAGTATTATGTGAACCTGCTTTTTGAATTCTCAAGTAAGTACTATGAAAGTTTATTCCAATTGTCATCTCCGTGTTCATATTAAAAGAGTTGAAGCAATAACGATTGAACAAACATGTCTTTCCAACTCCTCCAGCCCCAACAATCACGATTTTAAACGCGTATTCCACGTCTTTTTGTGCAGCCCACATGAATTCTAAAGGTGACTAAAGTAATAATAATCTGTATTATATTTGTATTGAATTGTGCTTAGTTAAAAAAAATGACTTTTTTTTGTAAAAATCAACTTGCAATGATTAAAGGAATAATGTCATATAAAAATATAAGTTGATTAAAAATCTTGAAACATAGGGAATTTTTTAACTTTATAAAAGGATTTTAGCTCAATTATTAATAATTCTCTTTTCAATATTGACGATAATCATAGTATAAACTTATTTCCAAAAAGAGTAAAAGCTAAATTTTAGGCAAGAAGATAGTATTATAACTTAAAACTCTAAAAAAAAATAATTAAAAGATATATATGGAATCTTTACCACCGTCAGTTATATTAATAAGACCCCCGGTTGAGGCATATTCCGTGCTAGTAGCCGTTACAGGAGGTTGTTCATGGAATCAATGCAAGTTTTGCGCAACTTACAAGGGAATGTACGGAGGTTCCCCTCAAAATTATGCAGTTCGGCCGCTTAATGATGTTCTAAGAGCCATTGATGGTTTTGCCGCAAAGAATTATCATGGATATCCGGTTTTTTTAGCAGGGGGAAATCCAACATCTGCTCCTACTGATTACCTCGTAAAAATTATCAAATATGTCCGTGAGAAATTAGACAATGTTCCACGTATAAGTTGCTATTGTAAGGCTTTAGATGTTTTACAGAAAACGGACGATGAATTGAAGCAATTAGCACAAGCGGGATTAGATATTGTTTACATGGGATTAGAAAGCGGATCTAGTAAAATATTGAGGATCATGAAAAAGGGTACTAATGCCGAATCATTCATTAAAGCAGGGAAAAAGATCTTAAATGCGGGAATCAAGTTAAGTATGTATGTGTTGCTTGGATTAGGCAGCTACGAACTTTCCGAAGAACATGTGAAAGAAACTGCTCGCGTTCTGATGGAGGTAAATCCAACGATATTCAGATTTCGAACGCTTAATATTTTACCAGATACTCCGCTATGGGACGAATGGAAATCAGGGAAGTTTAAACTATTGAAACCTGTTGATTGCATAAAGGAAGAGAGAGATATTATTGCAAATCTAGGACCTAATGTTACCTCACAAGTATTCAACGATCATGTGAGCAATTTTTGCTCAATTGAATCCACTAACATCAAAGACGATCGAGAAATGTTTATTAAAACATTAGACTCATTCATAAATGATCCTATGGTACAAGCGATTCCTCGCCAGAATCGGATTAATTTATGATATCAAGAAAAATTAATAAAATTTTAAAATAAATGTTATTTTTAATATTAAAAGTTAGAGAAAAAATGACAAATTATTTCAGAAACAAGATACATTCTAATGAAATTATAGCCACATTTGATGACATTCTTATTTTACCTGGTTATACAAACTTTGATTTTGATAAAGTTGACATCAGTT
>JBHLMB010000396.1:0-3815 GCA_048938565.1 Promethearchaeota archaeon
TGAGGGAGGAAAAAATAATTAATTCTCAAGAATTATTAATAATTCATATTTATTGAATTTGACTATAAAAATTTCTATTTTTTTTGAATAAAATATCCAATTATTCGTAGTTTATTATTGAATTTGTTCAATTCTGTAATGAATCCCTTTAATCCAGAACCGTCGTGAAACAAGGGTTTATCCATCAACATCTCGACCGTTCCAGAACTCCCTGGAATTAATTCGTTTCCTTCTACTATCTTTATTGGTGAAAATTTCAATTCTGTAATTGCGTGATACTGTGTTCCATCTCCTGGCTTTATCTTTCCTCCTTTTGGCTTGTAAAATTGATTCACATGAATTTCGGCCGTTATTTTACTTTCATTGCAAAATATGCCTTGCGACACAATCATGTTATCTCTGCTAATTTCTGCGGTTAAAATTGTTCCTTTTAACGCAAGCCCTACTCTATCTCCTTCAAATGCTTTCTTGAAATCCCTATCGTGTTTTTGAATGCTCCTTACGATTATCTTTTTAGAGGCACCTCCATCATATCCTACGAGCTCCATCATTTCACCTGCATTCAACATCCCATTTTTGATGACACCTAAGATGACAGTACCAATACCTTTCACGGGAAACACATGATCAATGAGAACTTTAGTGTATTTCTGCTTCGATTCCTCTGAATTCAAAGAATCCGATCCAATTTCGACTATCTTTTTTTTTATTAACTCTAAATCGTCCTTGTTGTCGTCTCTTAGTTCTATGATATCTAATCCTTTCAAGCTAGTCGTATCCAGTATCATTTGAATCTTATTTTTTATTTCATTTAACCTCCAAGCTGTTTTTGAATTAATCCCTGTTAATACGACTAGAGGTTTTGTATCAAATATCTGGTGGAAAAGATCAATTCCAACTAGTAATTCTCCTACAACAGAAGTAAGACCATCTTGCAGGTCAATTACAAGAATATGAATGTCAGTAATGGTCAAAGCCTGTAAGAAAGGTTTTATCTTATCGGGATAATCAACTGGAGTTAAAGCACAAAAAACATGACCAAGTCCAATATCGAGCCTATTGTAAAAAATTAAATCAGATTTCGTTCCAGGAGCTCCTAAGGCTTGTCCAATTAAATTTCTTTTAAGGAAGTTTTCTCCAAATATTCCAACAAGAAAATTTTGCTCACCACCTTCACTCATATTTTAGTCAAATGGTCCATCGGTCATTAATTTATTGATTTTAATGTATGATTTTATAATAATTTTAAAAAAGGATATTTATATGGATTGAAATGAAAATCAAAAATCTCAAATTCTAGAATTAATTTTCCCTCATAATAACACAGTTTAATGAACAGCGTTAATACATGTGAAAAAAAATCCCATAAAACATAATGATATATACTAAATTTCAAGAAATTATTGGAACAAAGCATCCAATCATTCAAGCTGGAATGGGGCCTTACTCAACTAAAAATCTTTGCATAGCGGCTGCAAAAGCGGGAGCATTGGGTTTAATTTCTACTGTTGGAATGGTACCCGGCGTAGTGACCCCAAAAAAGGCTACGGAATTAGTCTTTGGAACGGGAGCGCCAAAAGATGTCTTTAAAGAAACGATCGAGCAGATTTACGAGGCCATAAAAGATACTCCTGGAGCAAAATTTGGAGCGAATATTCCCGTTTCCAAGGAATTTACAGAAGAAGCAAGAGTATTTGTAGAAGTCGTCATTGAAATACTAGAAGAAAGACCTGAAATAAAAGAACAATTTGTCGCAATAGTCACTTCTGCGGGTGATCCCCTACCTTGGGCCATTAATGCTCAAGATAAAGGAGCCAAACAGATTTTAACGCCAATAAAAGAAAGGCTACCTGATATTGTGTGGATTCATGTTTGTCCTAGCGTAAGGGGCGCAAAACGAGCGGAAAAGGCGGGTGTTGATATGGTTGTTGCATCCGGGAGGGAAGGAGGAGCACATTGCGCTTGGAGGGACGCTTCCTCAATGGTACTTTTACCAGAAACAGTCAAGTCCGTGAATGTACCCGTCGTGGGTGCTGGTGGATATTCAGATGGCGCATCACTTGTTGCCGCACTTGCATTAGGGGCTATAGGTATTCAAATGGGTACTCGATTTATTGCAACTCAGGAATCAGATTTCGAAGAAAAATGGAAAAACGCACTTATTGATAAAGCTGAGACAGAAACCATCGTTGCTCGGGGGATCTTCGGACCAATGAGATTTATAAGAAATGATATGTCCTTGAGACTCGTGAACGAGACAATATCAAACGCCTCTGATCTTTACAGGGGAGTTCCATGTCAATCAACTCCGGGTATCTTTGAATTAGAAATGGAAGGATTTGAGAAGTTGATGGGTTCATATTCTTGCGATGATGCCCTCGTACTTGGTGGTGTTGTTACGGGAAGAATTCATTCAATTCCGACCGTGAGAGAGCTTATCGAAGATATATCACGCGAGGCTGAAACAATCATATCTGGATTACCAAAAATGATAAAAAATCACGATTAATTCCTTTGTTACAATCACAATTTTCGTTGCTATCAGGAAAAATATTCTTCTTTTTTCTAATTTATATTTCTGATGATTTACTGTGAAAAATGGGTTGAACAAACATTTAAAGGATTACATTTTATTGATAATATTATCTAAATTAAACAGGAATAGCATAAAAGGATATTCGGGAGTGGCTGTAATTATTGGATACTTCTTTTTATTAACAATTTTCTTTCAAGGGCTGATAATCCTAGCGTTATAATAATTACCTTCTTACCCATACCTGTAGTTATTTTTTCAATTCTAGGATACTTATTGCTAGAATTAACCACTAAACATAGGATAAAATACATACAAGCTATAGCCAATAAATTAGGTATCGACAAGCCACTTGAAAATCCATTAGATTTCAAGAGGGATTAATTTTTTCTTTATTTTAAGGCGAAATAATTGTTAGAATTATAATTATTATTCGATAATTTTAAGATATTCTAACTCTATGGCTACATTATTTCCTTTTCGTATAAGTTTTCGTCTAGTGTCAACCTGATGTGTCCACCTGAAGCGATTTCTATGCCCTTGTTAATTCCTTCGAGGACCTTATCCATGAGAAAATCAATAGCAGATAAAGTGTCTTTTATCATTTCCTCGTTTTTTTCAGAATGGAATTTAGAAAGCGCTGGTATCATAGAAGGTAAAAAATCGTTACTAAGCATTTTTGTTTCAACATCAATTTGAATATCTTCCGTTTTAAAAGGACTCAATACATCGATTTTTGTAAACATTAGTTTTGCCGTGAACAATGAAGCCTTGATGCTCCTCATGATGTAATTAATCTTACTATCGTCAAGTGTGAAGTATTCAAAAGTCGCCATATCTATTATATCTTCGCGAAGAATTTTTCCCGCCAAGTTTAAATTTCTCTTGACTCTGTCGGAAACTTGTTTTTCAGGATACATCAACTTGAGAGAATTCTTGTTATTCTCATAAAAATCCCTATACAAGCAATCTTGTAACTTTTCTAGTGGATTGTTCGTCTCTAACTTATATCCATTATTTTTATAACGATCCAAGAACTTTTTTATGAGTAAGAATTTGTATTTTAGACGATATAGGGAGAGATACAAGGGTTGTCTTGTTTTTGTATAAGCAACTACATTTCCCATTCTATTGATATCGTGATGTTTTCTGGAATACATTGCAATAGGTTTTAACTTTTCAACGGTGATATTTATGAACCTCTCTACTATGCTAGTAAAATTAGGTTCCTCATGTATATCTAAAATGTCAAATAACTTTTCTGCAGAGGGTCTCTTTTCAG
>JBHLMB010000397.1:0-3813 GCA_048938565.1 Promethearchaeota archaeon
TCATTCGCCATATTAGTATTACCTCATTCTGATATTATAAAAAATTCTCTTTCGTTATATAGATTTAACAGATCTCTTAAATTATCCTATAATAATTTATGAAAAAGAACATATCTTTAGTTATAATTTAAATTCTTTTAAGATTAAATCTTTATATTAATTGAAAAATGTATAAATTCATCATCAAAAAGCTCGAGTGTTAATGTTTAAATTTAATCTAATGAATTTATTATGGATTTGTAAAAGTATCGTATAAAATTACCCTTTAAAATAATAAAAAATGCACTTCAGTAAAACCGAAGATTTTAATTAAAATTAAAAGTTTTTATGTGCGAACAAGTCCTTTCTCTTTGAGCTTCCTTATAAGAGCATATTTTACTTCTCCATCCAGGGTGTAAATTTTTCTAAATAGTAAACCCATCACAATATACATCAATGCAGGGAACACGATGAATATAATAAGAATCCCAGCTTTAGCTGTTTCCGTTTGTTCATAAGCGACAGGATCATATCCAGAGAGAAGGAATCCAAATGGAACGATAACAGACAGAACGATAAGATAACCAAAGCGGAAGAAAAAGGTCCTAATGCCTTGAAGTGTTCCATCCGCGCGTTTCCCCATTGTAACAGCAACTTCATCACAAGTATCCGACGCAACTGGCATAAGCATGATGACCTCGCCACTGTACATAACATTGCTAATAAATGAGAAAATGCAAATTTCAAATAGAATAGTTGGAAATAAAATTCCGCGTATTGGAAGGAAGGTACCAGCAGTAAAAACACCCACAAATAAAAAGGGTAGGAAAGAAAGTCCATGTAAAATAAAACATCTGTAATATGTTTTCTTGAATCCGTGCTTTTTAGCATAATTAGACCAAAAAGGTATAGCTACTATAAAGCCAACCAGACCTACTAGAAGGGGAAGAATAACGGCTGCAAGAGGTAATCCCCATACTTTTTCAAACCTATAGATAGTAGACATGGTCCATAATAACATTGCTGAAATGGAAATGGTGTAGCCAATGAGAGATATTACAAAATTTCTCCGACCAAGCGAAGTTTTCATTACTGAAAAAAAGCTTCCTCTAGTTTCACCACCCTTAATTAACATCTCTTTCATCGAATCTGACTCGCGTATTCCGAGTAGAAGAATAATATTGAAAATGATTAAAACGAAAGTTATCACTATTGCAACTCTAACGAAACTTTGAGGGTCCCCTGTTATAATAATAGAAGCTTGTATAATTCCTATAGAAGTTAATATTATACCCATAAATAATGTCGCTATTGCAAATGCCCTTCTACGCTCAAATTCCGAAGGAAATTGGTTAGTAAAACCCCCATATACTTGATCATTAAAAATTGAAAAAAATGTGTCGAATAAACATGTCATGATTACATAATAATAAAAGATAACCATATACTCTGACTTTACATCGACCATTGGGGGCGTCCAGAGAAATATATAAAGTATTAAAATTGGGGCACTACAAATAACGATCCAAGGGGCTCGCACTCCCCACTTTCGTGACCACGATCTAGGTTTATCAGTTAAAAAGCCTAAAAGAGGATCGTTGACCATATTCCATATAAGAAATAGTAAATTCGAAAGAGACATTAGGATAACTATTGTTGTCATAGCCAAACCAGATGGTCCAAAAATCTCATCCTGATAAAAATAATAAAGAGGGGCTAAACCAATACTGAGAAAAAAATTGATATAAATATAGCCAAAAGCATAGGATATCATTTTTCCTGTAGACGCGATTTTCCATTCATCCGCTAATTGTTCTCTTGTAGCCATAATTAACTCTCATTAATTTTTTTTAATTAATCTCTTTTAGTTTTATTTATTAGATTTAAATTTGTTCTAATGAATACAATATAGATCTTTTTTACTATATAAATACTTCTTAAGATTACGAAATTATGAACGTAATAAAATAATCAACTTTAAATAATAAATTCATTGAAAATATTAGGCTCTCAAAAAAGCATTAAATTCGATATAAAGTTGGAGAGTTTTCTTTAGGTCGTTCTAAGAGTCATTTTTGGCCTATTATTGGAGCAATTATAACATATTTAAATATTTTGGCAAAAAAGGTGAGATAAAGATAGAATATTTTACTGATATTATTCTTAAATCGGCATTGAAATTCTTTATTGAAAGCGATATAAGACCTTCTAGTAAATTGGGTACCATTCGAGAAACTTCTAATTATTTATAAAAGATTGGAAATTTCTATAATAATCCAAACATTTATTCTAATTATTAATCATATACTTATACTTTAATCTTCCTCAAAATTTTAGATAAATATTTACTAATAATAATTTATATACAATAAACCAAAGAAATTAATAAAATCATATTTTTACCCTATTGAAATTAAGTATCATTATAGCAGGTGAGATCAATTCCAGTACAAAATTTTATGGAACTTTACAAATTTTTGCCTAAAACTAATTGTAAGAAATGCGGAAAACCAACCTGCATGGCATTTGCATTAGATTTATTGCAGGGTAAAGTTAAAGTTGAAGACTGCCCTCCTCTTTTAGAACCTAGATATAAAAAGCAATATGATATTTTAAAGGAAATGTTAGGAGCCGAAGAGGGACAAAAAAAAGAATTAAAAATCAATGTTGACGATGATACATGCGATGGATGCGGAATCTGTGTTACAGTTTGCCCTGTTAACGCAAGATATTGTCCCCCCACTTTAAGTGGGAAGGCGCCAGAATTTCCTCCTGAAAAGCATCAATTATTTCAAGTTAAAGGAGGTAAATGTGAGTTATTAAATCTAAAACAATGTAGGAGATTAGAAGCAGAGGGTAGAGAAAGAGAATGCCGTGTATGTGAGACATATTGCCCTCGAGAAGCAATCAAAATTGAATATGTCTAGTTTTATTAAAATAAAAAATAATTCAACGAGTTAAACCTATGAAAAGAATTCCATGTTCAGGATGTTCATTAATTTGCGACGATATAATTATTAGAAGCGATGGTATATTTATAGATGAAGTTATTGGAGCATGTTCAAAAGGGAAAGAACGCTTTGACCAAGTAACAGCAAAGAATCGAATATTATTTCCCATGATTAGAAAAAATGATAAATTAGAAAATGTTTCGTGGGAAGCAGCATACAATAAAGTGGTTGAACTTTTAAAGAAGTCATCTAAATCCTTATTATATGGATTTTCAAACGTATCATGTGAAGCTCAATTAAAAGGGATTGAATTAGCAAAAGCAATTGATGGTTTTATTGATTCAAATTCCATAATCTGCCAAGGAAAAATATTGAATATAGCTAAAACAACAGGAATTACGCTTACAACGTTAACTGAAATAATTAATAAAGCTGATTTACTTGTATTATGGGGTGCAAATGTAGCAGAATCTATTCCTCGGCTTTTAAATAAAACACTTTTCTCACGTGGTAAATTTCGCATGACTGGACGAGAAATTAAAACTTTAGTCATCATAGATCCTGTGAAAACAGCATCTTTTAATGTTATGGGTGTTAGGGATCTGTCATTATTAATTCAACCAAACAAAGATTTAGACTTAATCCGTGTCTTGAAAGAAGAATGCTGTAAAACTAATACTATACCATCAGAGGGTGTTGCTGGAATAGATAAAGATGATCTTAAAAGATTTTTGCTTCATTTATCTGGAGCAGAGAATGGAGTTATATTTATTGGTCAAGGACTTTTAAAACCACATCAAGAATCGAATCTACTTGAAGAATTTTTAGAGTTAATACAGATGATTAATTTGAAACAAGAAAAAGGGCGTATTTCTGTCGTAAT
>JBHLMB010000398.1:0-3802 GCA_048938565.1 Promethearchaeota archaeon
AACGCGTTTGGAAGCTTTTAATGAAATGCTAGAAAATAAAAAATGGAGTGAATTATGATGGAAAAAATTATGTTACAAAACTATTTTAAGCAATCAGTAAGCGCACTTGAAAAAAAATTAAATCAAAAGGTTACTGGGCGTAGGCGTTTTGTCTATGAAATGATAAAATATGGATCTCGCATTTTTAATAACGATAGGATTTTAGGATTAACTAATGCGTTTGTTCCCTACGAAATATTCGATTCAATGAATATTTCAGGAATGTTCATTGAGTATCTTGGGGCATTGATATCTTTATTAGATAATTCAGAAATGTTTATAAAAGAAGCCGAAAATATGGGATATTCCACGGATAATTGTTCTTATCATAGGGCTGGCATTGGATTGATAATGAAAGGCTTAATTACTGAACCTGAAATCCTTGTAGGATCTTCAATACCGTGCGATGGAAGTGTTAAAACTTTGAAAAGAATTGGAGAATTTTACAACAAGGATGTCTTCATAATAAATGTCCCAATTGATGCTTCAGAAAGTTCTCTTGATTATTTGGTAAAACAATATGAAAATTTAATTGATTATATTGAAGATAAAACGGGGAACAAGTTAGATGAACATAAACTCAAGAAATCAATTGAATATAACAATCAAGCAAGAGAATATATGCTGGAAACCTACGAGCTTTGTAAAAATGTTCCAAGTCCTTCAAATTCAAGAGATTTCAATAATTTCATAATTTTCATGACCACTCGTGGGACAAAAGAAGGGGTTGAAATCGCAAAAATCTATAGAGATGAGTTGCATGAGAGAATAAATAACGGGATTTCAGGAATGGCTGATGAAAAACATCGATTATTGTGGTTCCAAAATAGGATTCAATTCAAAAATAATGTAGTCAATCATTTAGAAGAACAATATGGAGCAAAAATAGTATTTGATGAATTAAATCAGATCTGGTGGGAGCCAATGAATGAGGATGATCCCTTAAGAAGCTACGCAAAACAATGGATCAATTGTCCTGCAGGAGGTACAGCAGAGCGCAGGATAAAACATCTCACTCAATTGGTAAAAGATTATAAAATTGATGGAGTTATCAATTCAGGTCATTTAGGTTGCAGGCAATCATTAGGAGAGAGCGTCATAATCAAGAATGCGCTTCAAAAAATGGGGATCCCTGTTGTCGAGCTTAATATTGATTGTGTAGATAAGCGTAATTACTCTCCAGGACAACTTCATACTAGAATCGAAGCATTTATGGAAATGCTAGAGAATGCCAAAAACTAAATAATAATATGCTTTTTTTTAATAAGACTGTAAATTTATAAAAGGATTTAATGGAGTTTAGCTAATGATAAGTGTAGGAATAGACATTGGTTCGCTTGTGAGCAAGCTAGTTTTAATGGAGGGCAAGAAGCTACTAGACCATCGTGTGAATAGATCAACTTACGACTTTAAGAGAATAGGGAGTGATTTATTTAATGATCTCTTACAAAAAAATAACCTCAAAAGAACTGATGTTTTTGTAATGTCCACGGGATATGGCAGGAATTCTATTGATATAGCAGACGATCGAATTACCGAAATAACGGCCCACGCAAGAGGCGTTCAATTCTTTTATCCCGAAGCCAATTCCGTGATTGACATAGGAGGACAAGACAGTAAGGCAATTGTAATGTCAAAAAAATCGGGAAATGTTATAGATTTTCAAATGAACGATAAATGCGCAGCAGGTACTGGGCGATTCTTGGAAGTTATGGCACACGCTTTAGAAGTGTCTATAGAATATATTGGCACATTAGCCTTAAAATCTAGCAATCCTGCTTCAATAAGTTCAACATGTACCGTCTTTGCCGAAAGCGAAGTAATATCACTCTTTGCTAGAGGCACATCCAAGCAGGATATCGCAAGCGGAATTCATAAATCCATCGCACGAAGAGTTGCGGGAATGGCAAAACGAATTGGAGTTTCACCATTACTCGTATTTTGTGGCGGAGTCGCTAAAAATGTCGCAGTTAAACAATACTTGGAAGAAGAACTTGGTTTTGAAATAGTAACTCCTGAACATCCACAATTAACGGGAGCTATAGGTGCTGCCTTAATTGCTCAGGATAAAAAAGAGAAATAATAAAGGTTATATTAAATGTCGCAAGATAAAAAAGAGTCCTATAAAAAGTTGGCCTTGAATTTAAATAAAATGCCTATTGGGTTTCCTCCAACGAAATCTGGAGTTGAAATCAAGTTGTTGCAAGAACTTTTCACATCAATTGAAGCAGAAATAGCTTCAGTGCTTAAGTTCGCTCCGGAGCCATTAAATAAAATACGAGAAAGAATAGAGTATTTGGAATTATCGGAAAATGAACTTGAAAAAATCTTAGACGGGATGTATTTCAAAGGATTAATAAATCGGATTATAAAGAAAAGCGATAATGTCAAAAAAAAAATATATTCAAGTGCACCCTTGGCTCTTGGATTTTTTGAATACCAAGTTAATCATTTAACAGAAGATTTTATCGATCATTTTGAACAGTATTACGATGAAGGTTTTATAGAAGAATTAAATAAAACAGGAATACCCCAATGGAATATAACATCCCAGGTATTCCTCAACTACGCACTATACCCATTGGAAAAAGCATTTCCTACGAACAAAATATTGCCACTTATGATGAATTAAGGAAAATCATAGAATTATCTGAAGGAGTTATCAGCGTTGCTAATTGCGTGTGCAGACAAGTTAAGGATATAAAAGGTGATCCTTGTAAAAAAACTGACATGCGTGAACTTTGTTTCCAGTTTCGAACTAGTGCGAAATCATTTAATGAAAAAGGGCAAGCGCGGATGATC
Source organism: Promethearchaeota archaeon (assembly GCA_048938565.1). GTDB lineage: Archaea > Asgardarchaeota > Lokiarchaeia > Sigyniarchaeales > SOKP01 > FT1-020. Next base: position 2,842 of record JBHLMB010000398.1, read on the forward strand.
TCCAAGGAAGAGGCATTGGAAATTCTTGAAAAAGCCGAAGAAGCCGGATTAGTCTTACAACCTGGCAATTCTCAAAGACCACACTGCTTATGCTGTTGTTGCGGTTGCTGCTGCGAAGTCCTCGTTAATCAAAAAAAAATGCCAAATCCCGCTCAATTTTTTGCAACAAATTATTACGCTCAAGTTGATGAAACCCTATGTGTTAGTTGCGGAACATGTGAGGAAAAGTGTAATATGGAAGCAATAATGATAGAGGACATAGCCACTATTGATTTAAATAGGTGTATAGGATGCGGAGCTTGTGTGCCTGCTTGTCCTGAAGACGCCTTATCTCTCAAGAAAAAAGAAGATGAACGAATTCCTCCTAAAGATGCTATATCTACCTATGCGGCTATAATGCAAAAGAAAACGGAGTTAGCTGACAAGGAAAAATAAGGATCATTTTATATCGTTTCATCAACGAGGATTTAAATGTTATATCTAAAGATAAGAAAATGAGAGATTTTTCATTTTTAAGCTGATTGTAACAATAAGTTTTTTGAGTAATAAACCCCTTTATTACAAAAAATCTTCAATTTGATATGATGAACAATTCGGAACTTCTTTTAGACTATTATGAATATTTAAGAGAGCAAAAGATTAAAGAAAATAAAAAGATAGTCGCTTTTATGGGACATGATAATATTCCTGAAGAATTAATTGACGCTGCAGGAATGATTCCATTAAGGATGATGTTTGCTGGAAATGATGAATTAATGAATATCAGCAACAATTACCTCCCACCATCTACGTGCAGTTTTGCACGGTCGTGTATAGGCTTATTTTCTTCAAAACCGAGTGCCTATAAATTTCTAGATTTAGTGGACTATTTTATAGTTTCAAATAATTGCGTTTCTGATGTGTGTTGTTCTGAAATAATCACAAAATATTTTAATGTTCCTCGTTTAGACTTTTTTCTTTC
>JBHLMB010000399.1:0-3801 GCA_048938565.1 Promethearchaeota archaeon
AGATATAGGAATACTCATTATTTCAATAATTTGATAATTATCAATATCCAAATCAATTGAACCGTTATATAATAGCAGATCTTGGGCTTCACATCTTATTGTTATATAAATATCTTCAGCTTTCCAGATACCATTATTAGCGACTTCAAGTGCAATATTTACATTGGAATTATTATTTAAAATGAGTAAAAAACGTGATGCGATTAAATTGGGCATAGGATACCAGGTATTATCCACCGGGTTGGTTAAATAATCGAATTCAAGTGAATCTGAAAATGTGTCATAATCTGTATCCGCATTTGTTATATTTGTTATATAGTTATCTATTCCTAAAATGGCTTCTTCGTAGTTTACTATCGTGTCTCCATCAAAATCACCATAAAATTCATAGACAAAAGGATGATTATCTTGTGAACTTGTATCGGCATTTAATACATAAGGAATATCTCCAAAACCATCTTTTGGATCATCATCTCCTCCAGAATAATAACTCCAGAAATTTCCAATGCGTCCATTGTCCCATTCGTTATAATATCCAGTATCGGTATTGTTTTGACAATATATTGAATTATAATATGTTTTTGAATTATTGGTATTATCTGATATGAATCCATAAGCAGTTCCTTGGTATCCATCATAACCAGGATAACCAGGACTCGATCCAATACCAGGGGGTCCACCCGAACCCCCAAATCCAAAAATCATATCTTGAATAGTATTCCAGAGATTTATTATGTTAATACAATCAAGAGCATTAAGTCCAATACTTATTCCTCCTGATCCACCGTCTCCTCCGTATCCCCCTTGCCCAATCTGTGGAACACCATAGCGTGAACCACCGTCTCCTCCCAATCCACCATTACCACCATTTCCTCCGCTTATTAAGAAAATAGAGCAATTAAAGTTCGATATTTCTTGAGAAGTTGTTAAACATATTCCTACTGCAGTGCCTCCAATACCTCCAAATCCTCCCATTCCTCCTATTCCTGGAGCATAGTTCTCATAAGCATCTCCGCCGACACCACCTTCACCTCCAATTCCACCGAGCCCACCAATACTAGAATAAATGATATTTTGATGATTGGAAATATATTGAGAATTAATAGACCATATTCCTGAAACAATTCCTCCAAGACCACCAAATCCACCAAATCCACCGGATCCAGGTCCTGGTCCTTCTCCTTTATCTCCCCCTTTTCCAGCCACACCACCAGTTCCTCCGAGTCCACCAACATTAGAGTACATATTATTCTTAATAATTGTAAGATTTTGAGAGTAATCAAGGATTATCCCTGAACTAATTCCACCAGCACCTCCAGTTCCACCCATACCACCCGGTCTTCCAAAATTGAAAAAACCTGTCGTACCCGTACCTCCTTTTCCTCCATTAACTCCATTACCTCCAACTCCTCCAAGCATGTTCGATATATCGTTTTTTTCAATAAAAATTTCCTTCGAATTGTTTATGAAAATACCATATGCATTACCCCCATCTCCCCCATTACCACCTAAACTTCCTGGTTCCATAATCCCTGCTCCATTACCACCATTTCCTCCGTCTCCTCCGTTTCCTCCTATGATATCATAAATTTTATTAAACGAAACATTTGAATCAACGCAATCAGTCAAAAAAATTCCAATACTTGGGTTTGCAATTGTTCCTGCAGTCCCATTGGCATAAGATGACGCATCCATTCCATCCATTCCATTTATTCCTCTTAAGTTAAATATAGATACATTGAAAATGGTTAAGTTTGTTGCATTCATTATCTTTATTCCAACTCTTGCATTTGAGAATAAACAGTTCCTAATGACAAAATAGTCACGTGTATTTTTTATTAAGACGCATGTTTCTCGCCCTGCACCATTGATAATAACATTTTCAATGATATAGGGATGTGTGGAATTTCCATAACCCATACACCATTCAGAGTTTGTAAAGTTATTATCTATGTAGATAAAGCTTAAAATCCAAGACATTTTCAAGTTCTCTTTTTTCTCATCCATTCCATTATTATCATTAAATTCATTGTTGAGATTGGCAGAATTTTCAAAAAAACATGGGATAGCAATAAATAAAACTAATATAACGATTAATAAAAACCATCTTCTACTTGATTTCATCATATATGCATCACTTGGTGTTCTGCTCTTTAAAAGGATATTAAGCGAATAGTTATTATTTTTTATAGTTTTTAATTTTTTTTATATTTTAATTGAGGGTATTTTTAATTTTTCAATGTTGATCAAAATCAGAAAATAAACACATTAAAGGCGACAATTATCTTGATTATGTCGTGTTTTTTAATGTCGGGAAAGGTGAAAGGTAAATTTTTTTGTAAAATTGGCATGATTGTCCGTTTTCGTTAAAAAGATTGCTAAATTGATAAACATTATTTAATTCACATAAAGGGATAGTTTTAGATTATTGAAAAATGGAAAATTATCATTTAAAAAATAAAATTCTCCTGTTTTTATAGGTAAATTTTTATCTTAACTAGTAGAAACTTCAAGAAAGGCATTGAAACAATAGAATATTTCTAGATAATGTTATTGTAGGGATGATTTAATACAAATATCTTATACTTTATTTTAACAGCAAAATTTTAATAATTCTATAGGATTTAGTCAACATGGTAACTATGAACGACAGCAAAAACCTGGAATTAAAGGACCTATCTTTCATCAATGAGATTAAGTCCATAGCGATCATAGGAACTTCTAAAAAGCGAAATTTCTTCTTTCTTAGAAGCCACCAAGAGAATTTTAATGGAAGATTATACGCAATTCATCCAACACAAAAAGAGATTCCAGATTTTGATGATGGTACTAGATTTTTATTCAAATCGTGATTATTAGATCAATAAAGAAAGGATGAATGAGATAATGAAAGGATTTCAAATTGCTATAGTAAGGCCCCCAACGGAAAACTTCAGCCTATCAATAAGCACGCATGCTTATTGTCCTTGGGGGAAGTGCGCATTCTGTCCTAGCCAACTATTTGATGAAAGGGCACAATTCGAGAGGAGAAGCATTGAAGATGTCATTGAGGATATTAATAACGCCCAAAAACTCGATAATATGCTCTTAAGTGGCGGTAAAGTTTCTCAAAGTTCGATAATGAACACCTTCTCTAACTATCCCGATTTAAACCATTGCGTGAGCCATTTAGCCTATTGGCACTTATATTCTAACGCAAGCAATGCCTTTATCGGAGGTGCAAATCCACTTTTATATAAACAAGAATACTTGACAAAAGTTTTATCCTACCTTAAAAAGAGTTTTCCTTCAATAACAAGGATAACAAGCTACGGTAGAACCCGCACGGCATCTAAAAAAGGACCAGAATATTTTATTGCGCTTCACAATGCTGGACTTGACAGGATACATGTAGGTTTAGAATCTGGATCCGATAAAGTGTTAGATTTCGTAAATAAAGGCGTCACGAGCGAGCAGCACATCAAGGGAGGTACGAACGTTAAGAAAGGAGGTATATCATTGTGCGCATATGTAATGCCTGGTTTGGGAGGAAAAAAATGGAGCGAAGAACACGCCGTAGAAACGGCCCGCGTTATTAACGAGCTAGAACCAGATTTTGTTCGCTTAAGAACGCTCGAGATCTTTCCCAACACGCCTTTGGCTAGTAAAGTAGAAAGGGGTGAATTTCAAGAATTGACAGAAGAAGAAATCGTGAAAGAGGAAAGATTGCTTGTTGAAAACATTACATGCAACACGACAATGACGAGTGATTCTGCTGCAAACTTGTTAATTGAAGTATGGGGCGATTTACCAAGCGATAAA
>JBHLMB010000400.1:0-1702 GCA_048938565.1 Promethearchaeota archaeon
ACATCTTAATTCCCCATTTATACCGTTGACTTTTATGGATTAAGATCTCGATATCATCACCTAAAATCCCTAGAATCTCACTGATGTGATTTAAGAGTTGGCGAATCATTTTTTTTTGTTTATATTTGCCCTCCTTCAAACATCGTGATTTCCAAGATTATATAATTTTCAGTTTGACTACTAGGATAAATGAAATTATTCTTATCAAGAGGAAAGAACCCGTGAAATCTTTTCTCTTGTGGTATTCCAAAATATTCTACCAAGCAAGAGTGTATGAAGTCTGATAACTTGAACTTTATTTCATTGAGCCTATCTTTCAAGCCATATATTTTTATTTGAACCGTTTTAATGCAAGTTATTATCTTCTAAAAAATCTTTTGTAGTTTTATTGAGTTTTTTGTTCAAATTCAGATTTTTTTTTTCATTTTCGGTTTTTTTGTTTAAATAACTGAATAATATCGGAGATGTGACCGATGTAATGATTGCGATTAGAACGGATGATTCAAATATCGCTTTTGACAAGAGTCCTCCTCTATATCCAATTTCTGCTGATGCAATTATCAAGCTCAATCGTGACGATTGAAGAATTCCTGATGCAAGGCTCTTCTTTGTCCCAAATCTTTTCTTATATAAAAGATAATTTGGAACGAGTTTCACGAAGAAAGCAATTCCTATGAGCATTAAACCAACCATAATTGATGACCAGTCTGTAAATAATTCTTCGATTTTCATCTCAGCTCCAACCATTATAAAAAAAATGGGAATGAAAAATCCGTATCCTATACCATGGAGCTTTTCATGCAATTCTTTAGCTTTTTGATGAGGACTTATGAGTGAAATTAAGATCCCGGCAATAAAAGCTCCTAAAATCATCTCAATTCCAAAAATTTCTGACAAGATGATAAAAACCAACAGTAAAAAAATGGAACCTGTAACTCTAATTTCCGTCGTGGAAATTTCTTTTAGCGTGAGTTTTGAATACCATTTTGGGTGCTTTTTCAGGATTTTAATAGCCTGAAAGCACGATATAAAAATGATAAATATCAAAGGAACGAGTAGAAGTTGGACGAGAACTATATCTTGGGCAAAAAAGGCCGATAATAAAGTTATCAGTACCATGGACACGAAATCTGCGATTATAGAAATAATGAGGATGGCTTGACCGTAGTTGGTCTCGGATAATTTCAATTCAAAAAGCACTGGAAACACGATACCGACTGAAGTTGTTGAAAACATCACTCCTAGAAATAGAAAATTCATTGGTTGGTAGAATAATGCTATTATTAGCATCAATCCTATTGATAGTGTTAGCGTGAGCAAGTAGGAAACGAGTCCTAGGAGATAAGGCTTGTTGCTAATATCAAGATTTGAGAAATTCCAATGCCTATGAATTCTTTGTTTTGAAGCCCTTTTTTCTATCGATTTGACGATAATCCTGTCTAGTTTCGAGGCTTCCTTGATGTTTTCTTTTGATGGTATGAGCATTTTCTCTTCATCAGTAAATTTTTTTTTAATATATTTGTGCTCAAGCTTGTTTTTAATCGATTCTTTTACTTCAGGATGTAGTAGATGCTCGAAATCGATCTCGATCCCGGATAAAAACATTAAAAAGGCAAATCCAAGAAACTTAAGAAATTCCAACCATGGATTATCTTCGGGAATTATATCGAATCCCGATGCACCAATAATGAATCCAACTACG
>JBHLMB010000400.1:1712-2295 GCA_048938565.1 Promethearchaeota archaeon
CGGTAAGGCGCTTTTCGAGAAACACTGCAGCGTCTGTCACCCGGACGGCGGCAACATAATAAACGCAAAAAAAACGACGATTAAAAGCGGTTCGAAATGCTCAAGGGACATAATCAAGAAATAGTCTTTGGATTTTTAAAAATATTTCTAGTGAGGTATTAAATCGTACTTTTCTTCTTTAATTCTTATTTTTTATAAACTAATCAAGTACTTTAAAAGCGATGAGATTGTATCTAAAATATGGACATTTTCACGCATGTTACCCTTGGAGGACTTCTTTTTATCTTTCTTTTGAGGGATTTATCTTTTGAATTCTTTCTTTTAGCGGTTTTCTGTGCTGTATTGCCCGATATGGATATATTTATTAATCCTTTAAAACGAAAATATAATTCAAAATATTTAGAACATAGAGGTGGCTCTCATTCTTATATTATAGGTGTGGTACTTTCTTTCTTTGTAGGAGGAATATTTTCTTTATTGACAAAACAAAATCTTCTTTTGGCATGGTTCGTGAGTGCTCTATTTTACGCCTTACATGTATCAATGGACCTTCTTACTACAACGACAATTCCCTTTTTATTTC
>JBHLMB010000400.1:2305-3797 GCA_048938565.1 Promethearchaeota archaeon
AAGAAGGAAACATGTTTTTATATCGAAAAAGCGGGTAGTTTATTTACAATGTTGAATTCGCTCGTTTTTTTACATCTTTTAGTCATTTTTTTTCTAAATTCGGTTCAATTCACTGCTTATATCGTTCTTGTTAATATTTATACAATATTCTTTTTAATATACTATGGAATTCGTATTTTATCAAAATTATGGATAAAATTCCGTTTAGAAGGTGACAAGAAGATACTTCCTGGAGTCCTCCCCGCTTATTTCATGATTTTTAAATGCACAATAGGTGATCGTAAAATTTCCTCGTTAATTGAGAGAAAATCGCTTTTTATAAAAGGTACAAAGACAATTGTCAGCCATTCAACCAACCTCGGGAAAAATGAAATGGATTTGTTTAAAAAAGGAATTGCTTGGTGCAACGAAAAATACTACTTCGCAAAATGGACTAAATATCCTAAATTTATTGACAATCAGAATAATTTTATTTTTAGAATTTATTTTTTAGAAACAATGATGCGAGGTGCAACAACATTTGTTCAATTTACTTTTGATACAATTAATCATAAGTTAGTAAATGTGAAACGGGCATATGGGCGTTTTTAAAAGATTTAAATGTAATATCATACGAATTTGATAAGGAATAATTTTATCAATAATTTAAATTGCTTGCTTTAATATCATTTTCAATGATTTCTTTTACTTTATTGAGTGCAAATTCCCTAAGTTCTTCTTGTGTTATCGCTGATATACTGGGACTAAGCGGTTCCTTGATATCATAGCGAAGCCTAATATCTGCTTCGATTTCAGCGGCACCAAAAACGACTGAAAACAAGAAATATATAATTTTTTCGACATTAGAAAGTCTCAAATTATTGGTTTCCAATATCTCATTTATTTTATTAATGCCCGTTTCAAATAAGTTAAATACTTTATAATTCTTTTCCAAAGTTCCAATTTTATTAGAACGAGGTGCGTTTATTAGAAACATCATTTTAAACCTGTTGTAATCTGCAGATGCAAATTCCAGGAAGAATCTTACCCAAACCAAAAAAAAATCAATCAGACTTGCTTTTTCGTTCTCTGAAAATATTTTTTGTAAACCCTCTTGATACTGTGCAAAATATCCACTTCGAATACCTATCCATAGCTCCATTTTACTAGTGATATAGTTATATACAAAAGCCTCCGACATTTCTAGCTATCTTGCCAAAGTATGTATGGAGAAGTTTCCGCCGCTAATAAATAACTCCTTTCCAGCATCGAGAATTCTTTCATACTGAATAGCTTTCTCTTTTTCAGTTCTAGCCTTTATTTTTTTCTCTTTCATAAAAAATCAATGATTATAATTCCCAGCAATTAGAAATGTTGTGAAAAAGATGCTACTTTAAGATATTGAACGAAATTGTTTATTTTTTATCATAACACTAACTTAATACACGCAAAATGGTTTATCGAGTAATTAAATTCCTCTTCCTTATAACATGAATCATACTATATACTATTT
>JBHLMB010000401.1:0-3788 GCA_048938565.1 Promethearchaeota archaeon
AAATATCCTATAGTATATCCAAATATTATCAGAAAGAGCAAACTTAGTAATATTGTTATAGTAAGCCCTAAAAATTCTTTCTTTAAATTCTCAGATATTTCAATCGTGGGTATTAATGTACCAATAAACATTTGCGTGGTTAAATGTGATATCAGAACGATTAATACATTACCTAAAAGGGAATTTAGCGATGGAAGTATGAGTAGAATGATAGGAAAAGAGTATAACATTTCCTCGTTTAAAGATAATACTGTACCACTAATTAACCCAATCAATGAAGAAGCAACTACAATGATAATTGATTCCTTGATGATTTTTATGAAATAATCCATTTATGGAACCCCCATTATCATTAGTGTTATAAAAAAGCAAATAATTGTCAAAAAATCATCAACAGCTGTCATTATGGGATTGACTAAGTTGTTCGGATCAATACCATAGCGAAAAGCAATGATATTTAAAAGGGTAGAGCATGGAATTGATAAAGTTAAGGATAATAGAATGGATATTATTGGAAGCATTATCAGTTGATATATCGATAGAATGTCAATATTCAAGATTATATAATTGAGATAAATGCTGATACATCCAATTAAAAGAGCAGTCACTAGTGAAAGGCAAAGCGTTGCTAATACATTTTCGAACCAGCTTTTCTTGTTGAATTCACCTATTATTAGATCTCTAGAAGTCCTTGCTATAAAGGGACCACTTATATTTCCCCGAAGCGAAAGAAGAGCGGGAACAAATAAGATTAGTGCTATAAAACTTTGAAAAGGTAGAATTAAAATGTAAAGTAAAGAACCAGCGAAAATATCTCCGATGATGGAAATAATTTCAGAAGAAAAAGTTTCTCGTACGAGCTTTTTTGTACTTGAATTTTGGGATTCTTTAGATTGCATTTGACTTTACCAACCAAGTGGTACATTTTTTCTTCCAACATCTTATTCTTAATTAATTTAAATAAGCGGGATTATTAAAAATTTCCTTATGAATGTGAGAAAAGCGGGATTATTGAATAAAACTCATAAAAGACTCATCCAATTGGGATTTATCTTGTTTAAAGCTTTTTCTGCTTCCGTTTTAACTTCCCAATTGTCATCTCCAAGCATTTCGACGAGGTAAGATATTTTATCATCTCCTCCCATCGCTCCCAAGGCATTAATTGCAGAAATTCGTAATTTTGGATTATCATTTTTTAACATCAAGAGTAATGGTTCAAAATCTTTTAAGGATTTTAACCTTCCAATCCCTCGCGCTGCCCAAGCTTTTACATAAGGATCATCATCCTCTAAACAAGATATAAGCGGTTTTAACGAATTTTCTGTTCCAATCTTTACTAATAATTGCACAATTGCTCTTCTATATTTCCAATCACCGCTTTCTAGCGATTTTGTCGCAATTTTCACGACTAATTTTTCTGGGAGTCTTGCGAGACTATTAGATACCACTCTTCGGACTCCTCCTTTTGGATCTTTCAACAACGAGAATAATTGATTAACCGCAGTTTCCTCTTTAATGATTCCAAGAATTCTTGCGGAATATTTTCTAATTTGCCATTCTTTTGATTTTAGCGCAAGGATTATCTTCTCTATTACGGTTTTATTTGATCGCGATATTCGTATTATTGAGGAAGTGGCTGCTCTTCTAATTCTTACATTTCTACTGTTTAATAAGCTTATCAATGTATCGATAGCATCAACATTCTTGAGTAATCCTAATAAAACAGCGGTTTCTTTTCTGACATTTGAATTACCTTTTTTAGCATATTCATAAATTTTTTTGATGGAAGTGGATTTTTTTAGGATTTTTGCTAGCGAATTAACCACGAACTTGTTAAATTGGTCTCTTTCTTGCTTCAATAACTCAAAGAGCGGTTTTATTGCTATCTTATCTCCAATCGTGCCTAATGCTCTAACGCTCGCCAGTTGGACTTCTTCATTTTCGTCGTCTAACATTTTAATTATGAGCATTGTATCTTCTTGCTCAAGTTTCAATCTTGGAAGAGCTTCTATAGTATTTAATCTTATTAAATAATTCTTATCTTTTAGAAATTCTATCAAATGACGCTTTGCTTCCTTATCGCCTATTTTTCCTAAAATGATAGGTATTGCTTTCATTACATTGATATTCCCTTTATTTTTAAATTCAAGAATGTCTTCTAAATACCCATTTTTTCCTATTTTTACAATATTATTGATTAAAAGGTCAAACACTTCGGCATTTCGATGTTTCAATTGCTCAAACAACGGAGATAATGCCGACCGAGGCACTGTTTTAAGTCTGCTTAGCAATATAATCGAGGTTTTTTTAGTTTCAACATCTTTATCGGCAATCGTATCAATTAGAAATTTTAATACTTCTGGATGGTCTGTAGTCCCTATCTTTTCAATCATGTATTTTCTGACTTTCCAATCGTTTTCATTTTTATATTGGCCTATCAGAAAAGGGATGGCCTGTTTCGCATAAAATTTTGTAAGCAAGTCTATCAAGTTTAATTTGATTTTTGAACGGATTTCATTCGTATAAGCATTTTTAATTTTCGAGAAATGAGTGTTATCATCGTATTCTAATAATAATTCGACAGACTTTTCTCTTTCCTGCCATTTATTAGATGTAAGTAATACTTCTAAAAGAGATTCAACAGCATTTCGTGAATCCATATTTTTAATCTTTTCGAATAACTTCTCGTTAAAAACATCCAAGATTTTAACCTCCTACTTTAGTTGAAATTACTGAAAGTATTCTAATAGACCTAGTGTAACTCAAATACTTATTTATCTTCGTTAAAAAAAAAATGATATTTAGCATCAAATCACTATCAAAATTATATTCGTCAAAGGTAGTTTAAAAATAAAAAGCAAAGTAAAAAAAAAGGCTCTAAGTCTCACGCGCTAATTAATTTAAAGATCATGGTTTGATGAGGAATGATGAATTGGTCCTTTTGCTTGATAATCACAGTGTGAAAATATTCTGCTAATCCAAGAAATCCTCTTATGACGGATTCGTCTTCCTCAAATTTAAAAAAGACAGTTACAATACCGCCCCCGACACTCACTCTATCGTAGACTCGCTCATCAATTAGCGGAATTTTAAGTTCATTAACGAATTCATAAACGCGTTTTATAAATAACTCCTTTTTAGCCAAATTTTATCACCTATATTAGAATTAATACTCAATACTTATAGCTTTAAGTATTTTTCACAAATATTTATTTTTTTATTAATAATTAATAGTTATAAATAATTCCCTTAGTATTTAATTTTTTACAATTTATCTATCACGATTGTAAATTGCTAGTCGAAGCCATTAAGAATGTTTGATTAAACGAGCTTTATCTCTAATAATTAGTGCTCTAAAATAAATTTAGATGTCAATAATTATTCTAATTCTCGCTTCTGGTTGTCAATTAAACATTTACAGAAGTTATAAATAATAACTATTCTTTCAAAATATTATGAAAAAGATATATCCAAGTTTGTTGATATTATTATTGATAAGTGGTTTTTTTTCCATATTCTTCCACGAGGATAGTAGGGGAACACGAATTGAGGTTGATAGATCATTACAATTATCGAATCCGCCTACTTCTGGAAATACTTATCAAGAAGCGATAATATCTAACATTTTTGATATTTCATTAAAGAATTTCTTGGAACAAGATGATTTTCAAGAAGATAAGATAGAAATCATCGTACTTTTTAACGAAAATATGAATAAAAAAGACCGAATTAGTACGATTAATTTGATCCTCGACGATACGAATATTATTGGTAATTACGACATCGTT
>JBHLMB010000402.1:0-3787 GCA_048938565.1 Promethearchaeota archaeon
GTTTCAATCCGATCCGCCCAAAAAAGAAATACTAAGCTATTTTCCTTATTCTGTTACAGGATTTAATCTGGGCAACAAACAGATTATCCTTACTCCTGGCAAGTATTTTATGGGCGCCAATTGGGCTTGTCCCAAAAAATATATTGAGCAATTTGTGAAATTGCTTATGCAGAACCGCTGGGCCAGAAGAATATTTTTATCTCTAATACCTTTTAGAATCATTATACTTCTGAATCCATTTAATTTCGTCATTTTACATTAGGATCGTTTGCGATAGTATTAACGCAAAAAAAAAAATGCAGAATTAGAAGACATATCAGAAAAATGAAATTGCTTTGTTAACATTCCTTTCTTTCTCGTGGTGTAAAATCATATAGGTTCAATATATAACTCCAATAAAATCCAACCAAGAAAGATATTATTCGTATCTCGAATAATTTTAGCTATTGTACGACTGAAAAAATCGTAGTTTTTAAGCACATGTGGTTCTGTTATGAGAATATCTTTATCATCGTTAGCTTCAAGAATCTTCCAAGAATCCTGCTCCGATAAGTTTAGAGTAAATCCAGGTTTTATGGCAGCAACCACTTCACCACGCTTATCCATTATTATTCCTTCTATTGCTCCTATGTCCTCAAGTAACTTTGATAGAATTAATGTAGTATTGGATTCGAGGACCTCAAGGTTTGCTTTTTCTCCACGAGCTTCATTAAAAAGCTTTGATATCTCGATCTCTTGCTCAGACCAGCCACGATATAGCCTCTCAAGAGACATTAAGGGCCCTTGAATGTAAGGGTGATTACACCAATTATTTAGTTTGTTTAATAAGACCTTAAAATCATCGTTTATGATATCTTGTTTCCTTCTTTTCGAAATCCAAGTGTCTATTTGTTTCTCTAAGCACGTTATGGTTGAATTGGATTTATCAACTATTTTCATCCACCGTTCTTGTTCATTAGTCAATATAAGATTAAGATCAACTCCAGCTCTTGATAATGCATTTTCTAATAAATTCTTGGGAAGAGGGGCGTCATCAGGTCCTTTTCGAATGGTTAGGGTTACTTTTCTTTTTTTCCATTTAAGGTATTTTAAGGGAAGGGTAAAATCAGTTCCCTCCCATGCGCGAATGCATAATTCTTCGGTGATAATTCTAGATATTTTCGCCTCAGGGTAAGTTGATTCTAATTCATTTTCTTCTGTTGAAATTTTTAACGGATCTAGCGAACCTCTAATTAACCAAAACGCCACTTTCAGATATCCGTCTCGTTCAGGCCTAAATTTCAAGGAAGCAGGTTTTTTATAAGTTCCCATGGCAAATGCAATTGGAATTCCAGGTAATTTTTTATTGGATAGTATTGCATTCCAACCACTTGAAGGAAGAATATCTTCTCCAATTAGTATGATTGCGGGAATGCCTAATGCCTTGGACTTGAATAACCGTTCACAGCAGCTTGCATCCGTATGCAATTGTATTTCAACGGGATCTTGATTTTTTACTCGAATGTTTACGACTTGATATCTTTGTTCTAACTTCATAGTTTTCAGTGCGGCCATGCTTTCCTCGAGGGTGGGAGAGCCTTTGGGTTTAAGCGTTGTATGGATGGTGTCACCAATGCTAACCATCGAGCTCGGATCCGTGAAATCAGCTTGCCATTTTGGAAGCGAATCTACTTTCAATATTTTTTGTTCTATCACCTTTATTCACCCCCCAATGCTTCAAATTCAAATTGTGCCCGGGGTGGTTCCGGCCGAAGTCCAATCTCAAGACAACACTCTAATGAAACTATTGCCCCTGCATAATAATCAGATTGATATTTTAACCACTCTAACGCAAGTTCAAGTTCACTACTATCTTCGCTGATTGTTCTCTTCCACGCTTCTACAGATTCAATGTAGTAAGGTTTGTATGCAGAGTCCAAGATATGGCTAGGTATGAAAAGTCCCTCGTCTTCAAAAGGTTGCTCTGAAAACACTTCTCTAAATCTTTCTTGAGCAGCCTTAAGAATGAATAAAAATCTACCTAATAATGAAAATATATCTTTATTATGTGATGCAACTTGTTCATTATGGTACATTAGACCTAGAAAAAACCATTCTCTGAACCACTTGTCGTAGAGAGATTGTGGATTTTTAAACACGAGTAAGACATCGTTAAAAGTATCAGGTGGAATGCCTAATGCGATTCCATAAGAATGAGTTTCTAACAAGAGATCGATGGTGCTTTTAGCGATAATGTGATCATTTTTAGGATTATTTGTCAACTGCGCTAATCGCTCCGTGTCAATCGTGATTACATATTGCTTAAAGTATTCTATTAGGTATTTCATAGGGTCAAATTGTTCAATACCTAATAAAATGAGGTGGTGAAACCTTGAAGCTGTTATTTTTGGAATGGAAATGTTAAATCCTATTAATCCAAAAATTGCCACTGCTTTAATATACGCTTGATTTGTTCTCTCTCCTCCTGAAAAGACATTTGCTCGCAACATTGGACCATGTTCAGTCTCTATGGCCCTTGCGGTTTGTAGGCCAAAATCCATTCCAACAAATAAGTACGCTCTGTTTTCAGAAAATACCCCTTTAACATCACTTGTAAAATTGGCCTTCGTATTAATTAATCTTCCTATTGGAGTACCCGGCGGTAATCCCATTGCGGGACCCGCTATAAAGGATGCTTTACCATTCGTTTCTTTTCCGTCAATCATTAACCTTTCTGCATTTTCTGCCAAGGATTTCATTTCGATCCTCATGTCAGAAACGGCAGATGCTTCCATGGGGATTGTGACTCCACCAGAACTTATCTTTCCGATAGATGAGAACTTGGATGTACCTTCCCATTCTCCGATTAATTCTGGTTGTAGTATTTCGTCCCATTTTTTCTTTGCCTCTAATATGAACTCTATTAAATCTTTTGCAGCTATAATTCTTGCTTCCTTAGAAGTATGAGCGTATTTTTCTTCTAATATACTTTTTTCATTCTCGAACCACTCGTAGAATTCCTTGACAGCTTTCTTGTATTCCGCTACATCAAAATTGCTATCTAACTTCTTTAGTTCTATTATTAGTTCTTGGTCGAAGCCTCCTCCATAAACGGGTTCGTGATGAGTTTCCTTTAAATACAATCTAAGATCGTCTGTTAACGGGATGTCATCAGTCATTATTGCCACCATTCGTGTTTCTTGGTTTATTAATAAATCTTGTTTATTATATCTTGCTAATGGGATTATTTTTGACTATGTTTTCCTTATTAATTAATATTTTTGTTTTCTCCCATATTTATAACAATATTGATACCTCCATTTTCGTTTTGACTTTCCTCAAATTCTTGGGACTTTTCTTATGTTCATGATATTGATATTAGGATGGAAAATGTTTACCTGAATGGCTCGTGTAAAAAATGGCAAGCTTCGGTGCTGATAAGACCTCTAAATAAAGAATCATTCGATTATAGGATAGAGTAAGTCTAAATTATTTCTGGGTGATATTGTCGTTGACCTTGAACTCTTTTTCCATTGCGCTCACTCCTCCGAAATTTTAGAACATTAAATATTTGTGCCTTTTATGACAAGGAAAAAGTTTATCAAAAAAATGTTCTAAATATATATATATTGGAATGGTATATTATCAAATAAAGTATTTAATATTTATTCTAAATATTTAAACCCAACACGGAATAGTAACATGTCAACTCAAAGTTATAAGTTTAAAATATGCCTGTTCGGTCCGGCCTCCGTTGGAAAAACAACGCTATTATTGCGTTATATAAAGGATTATTTTTCGGATAGAT
>JBHLMB010000403.1:0-3782 GCA_048938565.1 Promethearchaeota archaeon
TTAGGCTTTAAATAGACCTTTTCATTTCCTGAAAGAGCTTTAAAAATATCGGACTGTTCAATTACTTTTTTTACTGACGTAAGTGGCTTTCGATATTTTGTTATAGCGACTTTGTATTTGTTCATCTTGTATCATTTTTAATAAAGGAAGAGATGAATAAGTGATAATTTTTATAAAATGAATTTTAGATCTATTCAACTTAAGATCATGTATCATATAAAAAAGTATAAATTAGGGTATTTTTATAATTGATGTACAAAAACATAATACTTCCTAATAAGGGGAACATTGGAATTTTAACCAATAAATCACTCATATATGGAGGTATAGTTTATATATTTCATATCTACATATAAAAAATGAATTCAATTGTCTGAAAATATATTATTAACTCAACTTGAAGGATTAGTAAAGGATTTTACTAAATCTCAAAACGATGTTCAAGGTCAGATTGTAATTGCATTCCCTGCAGGAGTTCCAATTGCCAATACTTGGAAAGGAAATATAGATCCTATACTTGTAGGTGCTGTTTCAGCAGCAGTAAAACTTACATTTCAAAATCTATGCATGAATTTGAAAAAAGGGTTGATTAAGAGAATCATTGTTAATAGCGAAATGGGAAGAATAATTATCCAAAAAGTTGGTGAACGAGCGATTTTAACAACAATAATTGCTGAAGAAGCAGATATTTTTAGGATAGCATTTGGAATTAGTAATTTAGCAATTAAAATCAAAAACCTGTTCAAAAATTTCAAAGGAGATCTGGACGACCTTTTGTTTATTGATTCTAAGATTAAATGAGGTGTTAATAACGACAGAAGAAATAAAATTAATAAATTTTTTACATGAAATTGAGGATATTACAGATCTTAATGGATGTTTTTTTGTTAATGTAGAAAATTACTCCGTAATTGAATCTACAATTCCATTTTTCATTCCAGAAGAGATCTTGTGGGAACTTAGTGTATTAAGGGACACATTCCAGCAATTTGCTTCGGGATTTGGTCATAAAGCGCTTCAAGAATTAACCATAGAAGGAGATAGGGGATATATTATGTTTTACAATGTTCCTCCTCATTTAGTTCTCTTGGCAATGGGAGCATATGACATTAACTTGTCGTATGTAAAACTTGCGATGATAGATATTCTAAAAAACATTAGAAAAGAGATATTTAAATTGGGAGATGAAGTTCTAAAAATACCCCCCAAAGGGTTTGGAAAGATTGGTATTGAATTAGAAACGGAACCAAAAAAACCCGCAGTGTCAAAAATTATTGCTCCCGAACCTGTATCTGAACCTACGGCTCTAGAACTCGTGGTACCCCAAAAAGAAGAACTAAAAGTTAATGATGATCAACCTGTTGAAATGATTACTGAATCAATCCAAACGCAATCTTCTGTTTCTACGGAAGAAATTACTTCAAAGGCATCTACTGAGGTAAAAGAACCAGAAGAAATGGGGCTTTTTGAATTAATAGATTCGGTAAAGGATCAAAAAATTGATGAGAAATATATTTTGCTCAAGAAAATTTTCTCTCAATTAAAGGAAAAATTTCCTAGTTTTACAGGTGTACACTTTTCTAAAGCTTTAAATAAAATAAAAGACATAGTCTTGGAACATATTGGCACTTCTCTCGCTCTTTTTGACATTTCAAGGTGCTCCCGTGATTTAAATAAGAACAACAACCAACTTACACCAAAGGATATAAAAAGATATAGCGATAGAATTGATAACTGGGCGAGTCGAATTATAAAATAGTGATTGGTGAAAATAATTGAGTTTAATTATGTACAAAATTGTAGGAAGGGAAATTATTCCGACTGATGAGAAAAAACTTGAAAAAGACAAGATATATATCATAATAGATAAACACACGAAAAAGTCAAAGATATGGATATGGAGCGGTTCTGAGGCAAAAAATATGGATCGTTATTTTGCGGGAGTATCGGCAACAAAAATAAAATCAAAAAAAAGACTATATGGTGCTAGCATTGAAGTGGTGGAACAAGATCACGAACCAGGCCACTTTCCTGACTTAAGTGCAATTGAGATTAAAGAACCTTCGAAAGATAAAATAGAAATGGAGAAAGTCATAGTACCTCTCTCAACCGAAATCCATTCTAAAGCTAAAGTAGTACCTCGTATTAAACAAGATATAGAAAAAATGAAAACCCCCGAAATCCAACAACCAATACTTGATAAGAGCAAAGAAGAATTATCTAATCTCAAAAGCAAAATTAGTTCACTCCTGAATGAAGTTGCATCGGATTTGAAAAAACTACAAGAAAAAATTTCAAATTTTTTTTTTGAAATATGACCAAATTAAAAATTAAAAGTTAAAGTAGAAATATAATGTTAGACGCAGGTGTAGGCATATCAATAAAAAAAGATGGATATGAAGCCGGAAGAAATGCTGCCAAACAAGCATTGGAAAATATGAATACTAAACCTAAATTGGCAATACTTGCCGTTGACTCTTTATCTCGAAGAAAATTCAATTATAATAAGATTTTGCAAGGAATCAGAGAAGAACTTGGACCTGATGTTATTCTTATAGGAAGCACTGCAAATGGAATTATCGTGAATGATAGGTTTGCCCTTAGGAGTGTGGGTTTGATGTTAATAGGAGGAGACTTATCCATAGATGCTTCTTTTAACGAACCAAAATCGAGATTAGAATACGAAAAAATCGCTGAGATTATTTACCAGAAAAGTATCAGTTTAGAACCTAAAGACAATCGTTTCTTGCTCATGTTTCAAGATGGAGCAAAATTTCCTCCAAAAATGCTTGCTAAACAAAAGATGTTAAATAGTCGCGTAGTAGCTTTAATGTCTGGTATTGTTAGGAGATTTTTTAAAAAAGTATTAGATGATATGGAAGAAAATGGAATGGGAATGCCGTCCCTCCAAAAATTACTAGAAACCTTGTATTCGAAAGGATGGACATATCCCGTGATTGGAAACATTTCTACTGACCTTCGAGACTATGATTCAGTAGAATTTTTTAACGATACTGTTGGTACTGATAATGTCGTTGGAACGATTTTATCTGGATTTGGAAATACTAAATTTGGATTCGGATTTTCTGCAGGTGCAGAAAGTACAGGAAAAACTTGTACTATCACAAAAAATATTGGAAATATGATATTAAAAATTGACGGAAATCCTGCCATTTTAGGATTTTGTGACGCAGCAGGACTTAATAAAGAAGCCTTATACGAGTTAAAGAGCGCGGGAAATGTTAATTATTACAATATGTTTGGAACGAGGGAAATTCAAGGAAATAATTCCATTATTCATCTTACTGGGACTATAACCAATCCAGACCTTGAGAATCTTGTAATGACGGGATATCCTTTCGATCGAGTCCCTAAGAAAGTAGAAATATTTCAAAGTAACATGGATGTAATGCATAAAACAGCAAGAGAATGCGTTAATCAGGCGTTGAGTGGAATTGCTGAACCTAAATTCCTTCTTGGTTTTGATTGTGCAATGCGTTTCTTTGCTTATGGAGATAATCTTTCAAAAATCATAAAAACAATAAATGATGAGATCGGAAAAGATATTCCTAAGATGATCTTTGGTGCGGGAGGGGAAATATTCGCAAATAAAGACATTGATTTGTATGAAAATAATATAACTTTTATTACCCTAGCTGGTGGAGAATAACCATCTTTTCTTTTAAAATTTTAATTTTTTTTTTTCAATTATTTAAATAACATTTTTGCTTTTCCAATAATTAATATATTGATTCTACTATATAGAATACACAGATTTTTTT
>JBHLMB010000404.1:0-254 GCA_048938565.1 Promethearchaeota archaeon
TATTTAAAAATTTCTATATTTTATAAGGGGAAAATGATCAGAAATGGCAACTGAAATACCGCCGATCGACGGAAAGAGGAATATTAGACGAAAGTGATCACCCTTCCTAGCGAAAAGAGACATCAATAGACTACCTACAAAAAAAAAAAGCAAAAATTCTATATAATCTATACATTTTATCATATAAAATATGGAGAAGATATTGCGATCCTGGCTGGTGATGCATTGTTGACACTGGCATTTCAGGTCATGAC
>JBHLMB010000404.1:264-3770 GCA_048938565.1 Promethearchaeota archaeon
CTTCATTAAATCCTTATTAAAATTCGATTATTTAAAATTGTTTATTTCTATTTTTTTTTCCTAATATATCAGTACTTGATTAAATAATGATACACCCCATATCTTTTATTTCTTCTGTCCGACAGAATTCTGAATCTGGTGGATCAACCCCTATTCGCACTTGTAATACCAAAAAAAACACGTCTTGGAGATAAATGCTAAAAAGAAGTCGTGGCTCTTTTGGTTGCCAAGACTTCTTCTCATGAAGCAATACATTCATGATTACCCAGAGGTTGTAAAGGAGTAAGGCAACGATAAAATACAGGTTCCGTATTTTGGGAATTTTGCTCGTGGAATAGCTAATGAACGGAATGACTTCGCGATACGACGTCTCTATTCGCCAAC
Source organism: Promethearchaeota archaeon (assembly GCA_048938565.1). GTDB lineage: Archaea > Asgardarchaeota > Lokiarchaeia > Sigyniarchaeales > SOKP01 > FT1-020. The sequence goes on from JBHLMB010000404.1 coordinate 649, forward strand.
GACTTTTATAATCACCCCGAACCTTGTAAAACTTGTGCTTTTTTTTCACGATAGGCGCGCAAAACTCTTGGTTTGAGGCCAAGACAAATATATCACTCAAAATGTCTTTTTTTTCTCTTGTCTTGTTTTTATATTGGGACCTTAGCTTGTTAAAGTCCTTGTTTCTTTTAGCGTAGAACCCGATCTCGTGCGTGTAATACTTGTATCCTTTTCCACGCTGGTATCCATCCTTTATGCGGTATTTTCGAACCCTTAATGCAGGATCTTTTAACGATTCTTCTTTTAATGCCTTCAATGTCTTGGAATCCTTCACGGGCGTGATATATGTAATTCCAATCGCGTTTAAATACTTGAATACCTCTTTTACATGATATTCCTTGTCCATTACTGATAATTCTATCGTGAAGCCTAATGATTCAAGGTATTCAATCATCTCGCGAATAAAGGGGCCTTTTTTCTCTCCTTTCCGTATCATCTTTGAGCCGACTTGAAGTTCAAGGCCCTTGATGACGATCGCGCAGGTATGCCATTTAAACGCTTTTTTCGTCCCTTTCTCCGCCAGGATGCCGATAACGTGAGGATCATCCTTTTTTCCGTAATATAATTGCTTTTTATAGTCAAAAGCAATCTTGAGTGTTTTTGGAATCAGCCTGAATTCCCGTAATTGCTTTAAAACGTGTCTATTAATCTCAAGTAGCTTGTTATCAACATCCTCCATTGAAAACTCGTGAGCGTACTTGTTCATTTGGGAGGGATGCGGGAGAATTCTTGTCTGCTTGATATACTTCTCGATCTTTCCCTGTAATAGTGATTGTAATTGTCGCTCCATTATTTGGGTCCCAAGATTTGGACTAAAACCACGTAGTCCATTTAAAAGCATCGTGATGGCAAATTCTTGGCTTGAATGCTTGCTTTTTTTATCCTTGCCTGGCATTGATAATGATTTAATAATGGGTTCCAAAAGGTTTTTATAAAACTTTCCATCTATATTTACTTGGGAAAAAGGAAAAAACGGATCGTTCCGTAAATAGTTATTGTGTTTAGCCATGCAATTAACTATCTTCCTTTTTCTTTATTAATTTAGCGCCATGAAAGAAGAAATAACACGATCACTTTTTGTCGGAGTGATTAAGTACTGATTTATAGGAAAAAAACACATATTAATAAAACAAGTCTAATAAATCATAAATATCTAATAATTGTTCGATCGTTAAATTCGCACTTGCGCGAATGTCATCTAATGATTTTCCTTGAAGAGATTTTTGATTCCTCCAAAAAATTGAATATATCATTCCATTGTATTTTCCATATACGAGTAAACCTCCTTCAAAATTGTTGTCTTTTTCCAGGGTTACAATTCCAAATAAATTTTCTTCATTGATTTGAGCTAAAGAATCAATAAGTAATATATAAAACTGTGAGCTCATGACTGCCCGATCTGTTACATTTGATACCTTATGTTCAAAACCCCGACCTTTCCCTCGGGGAAGTTTTAAGTGGTAAAATTGGATCATATCTTCTAGCTCGTCAATAGTTTTCAAGGAGCTTTCAATAATTTGATCGTTGACAGAAGAAACTTCTTCAATATTATCTATTTTTTGAGATCCCCTATGCTTTCCCAAAGAATCAACGAATGCAATGAAAGGAGGGCAATCATTGGCGTCTGGATGGTTCTTAATGAGAATTGTATTTATTCTTGCTGATTTTTGAATTTCTATTGCTTTTTTAAAACTGATACTACAATACGGGCAAATAAATCTTATAAATCCATCGTCTTCTTTATCATTTTGAGTCATTCACCATATATACCGTTCCAGTACATTTATATTTTAGTAAATAGAAAGAATTTCAAAGAAAACATTTAATTGTAATAAAAAAAGAAATAGAATTGATTATCATAGTGACTCTTCTATTTTGATAGGTTTTTGTTTTCTCAAGCAATTTCTATGGTAATATAGGGAACCTACTGGACGAAAATTTCCCTTATTACTATCTCCTAGCGTGAATGCCACGATAGAATCTATATCGTTTTCAGTTATTGGATTTTTACACAATTCACAAAACATCATAATGGTTCACAAAGGATTATTTATGTGTCTCAATTGATCTTGCTTCAATTTAAAAAAAAAGAGATTACAAGTTTTTTAATACAAATAAAAAATAGTGCTTGAAAAGGTGTGAATATAAATTTATAAAGTATGACTATTATTCTATAGTTAAGGTTTGCAATTAGACGATCAACCTCTTATATTTTTATTATTATTATTATCAATAATATAAATATAACCATAAGATACGATAATATATGATCATTATTACGAATAATTATATAGAAGTAGCGAATAAGCGATCAATAACGATCAATAATGCTCAAAACAGTAGCTGAACTTTGGCTGATTATCGAATTCTAGCAGCATCAATTGTAACTATGTCGAAAAAGGATCATTTTTTGCATAACATTTAAATAAGAGAAAAAAAATATACATTATTGGAGAAATCTTAAAAAAAACATTTTCTCCGGAGTATATCAAATAATGTGTAACAATTGTAAATGTAGTAGTTATGATTTATGCTCAATTGTTGGGATGCAACCAATTGGTTTTTGCTGCAGTAAATGCGAAGCTTACGACGCAATGCGAACTTGTCTGAAGGCAAAAATGGGATGGACATCGAAAAGTAAACACATTCTTCCAAGAGCTTTTTGCGTGAAGATGAAAAAAAAACTTGATTACCCAGAGCTTCATCATTAGCACTTCCAGGTGAAAATCGTTCATGTGTAATAACTGTAATTGTGATAATTACGACCTGTGTTCCATAGTAGGCAATATGCCCATTGGATTTTGTTGCTCAAGATGCGTCTTATACGATGAAGATCACACTTGCTTGAAGATGAAAACGAAGCGAGACGCAGGAAAAGTCGAAAATATTGACGAAATTATGGAGGAAATCCATCCAATAAGTACAACAATCGAGAATGGAATGGTAAAGGTCGTAATTGGACAAAAAGATAAAAAAATTCCTATTTTCATAGATCTTAAGAAGCAATTAGGCTCAGGTTGATTCCTACCGATTAAATTGTTATAATCATAAAACTGGTCTACGAAGAGCTTTGAGCTATTATA
>JBHLMB010000405.1:0-3767 GCA_048938565.1 Promethearchaeota archaeon
ATCTTTTTTGTTTATTTGATGTTTATATGATTCGTAGTCTTCAGAAGATATTTCTTTCCTGCCCTTTAGATATTCCAAGATTTCAAGAGCTTCCTCTCTCTTTTTGCATCTTCTGATAAAATCAATAGCACCAGGATTAACTAATTCCATTGGAAGCTTTTTTTTATTTAAAGGCGCTTTTTTTGTATTAATAGTTTCAGCATTCTTTGACACGGAGTTAATTCTAAGAGATTGTTGCGCGCTTAAAACTTCAGATATGAGATGAGGGTATTCCCGCTCTAGATCTTCTTGATCATAAGCAATCTGTAGACCATCTTCTTGTTTTACTTGAAAATCGACAGAAGATGATTTTTTTTCATCGTTATTATTTTCAATCACGGTATTACCGTCCTTTAACAAATAAATCTTTTTATTCCCAAATAAACTATACTACTAAAAAATAAAAAAATTATGTTGATGAGCGATTGAGAATACTTATTTCGGATAAGCTAAATGAGCAAGGCATTAAAATCCTTGAAGATAACGGATTTGAAGTCGTTAAGAATTTTACAATTACACCTGAAGAATTAAAAGAGGAAATAGGAAATTTCGATGGGATTGTTATCCGTTCAAGAACAAAGTTAACATCAGCAATCTTAGAAAATGCCCGAAACTTAAAAGTAGTCGGAAGGGCTGGCGTGGGATTGGACAATGTCGACCTCAAAAAAGCAGAAGAAATGAACATTCGAGTATTTAACACTCCAGAGGCTCCATCAGATTCCGTTGCAGAACTTAGCCTCTGCTTGATGCTTAATCTTGCAAGACATACTTCGAAAGCGGATAAAACAATGCACGAGGGAAAATGGAATAAGAGTAATTACATGGGGTTCGAGTTAAAGGGAAAAAAAGTAGGATTGATTGGATTTGGAAACATTGGTCAAGCAGTTGCAAAAAAATGCGCTGCCTTAGAAATGGATGTTGGAGTTTATGATATATTACCTGAATTAACAAACAAGGCAAAAGATTTAGGATATACGGTTTACTCTTCATTAGAAGACCTCATAAAAAGCGTTCAAATAATAACTTTGCACATTCCAGCAAACAAGCACACTGGAAACATCATTAACGAAGAAAAAATAAATTTAATGAGTACAAACACCATATTAATTAACACCGCACGGGGTGCTCTCGTTGACGAGCAAGCTTTAATAAAAGCGCTAAAAAACAATGATATTGCCGGAGCAGCATTAGATGTATACAAAGAAGAACCAACAAAGAACGAATTATTATATGAGTTGGATGAAAACCTTGTTCTTACACCACATATAGGTAGTTCAACTGAAGAAACTCAAATATTGGCAGCCGTTTCTATTGCAAAGCAGATTTCCGAATTTTTAAAGAAATAACATAATATTTCCACTACTTTTTTTTTATTTTTTCTTAAATGCTATCAAAATGGAAAAAAATTAAAATTATGAAATATTTTGATTCAACATACCTATATTGGAGTACTCAATAATGAAGTCAGGATATAGCTACATCAAGGAGACATTCGAAAAACACGAAAAAGGATTTCAGACTCCTCATTGGTACAGAGGAATTAAATATAGGAGGGGAAATTCAATTGAAAGAGTCGAAAAACCAACGAATATTACACGAGCAAGATCTTTAGGATACAAGGCCAAGCAAGGGTATATTATTGTAAGGGCTAGAATAAGGAAAGGAGGAGCCCACAAGGTAAGGCCTAAAAGAGGCAGAAAACCAAGAGCTTTAGGTGTTTCCAAATATACAACTGGAAAGAACTTACAGTGGATTGCGGAGGAGCGAGCAAATAGAAAATTCCCAAACATGCAAGTTTTGAATAGTTATAAAGTATATGCTGATGGAAAAAATTGGTATTACGAAGTCATTTTAGTAGATCCAAACCATCCTGTTATCAAATCTGATCCAAAAATTAATTGGATTACAGAACCACAACACTCAAAACGAGTCACTAGAGGGTTAACATCCGCAGGAAAGAGGGCCCGAGGATTACATAAGAAAGGATGGGGCTCAGAAAAAACGCGTCCAAGTATTGGAGCAAAACAAGGCAGGGGAAAATAATTTTTCATAGCTTCGTCAATACTAAGTTTTAGAAAGCATAAATTGGAGAAAATCAATATAAATATTGTTTTACTTTACTTCTTTAGCAAACTCTAATTTTCCTGTTGGTTTTTCCAATATAAATCTACCTTCTAAAATCATCTTTTTTAGCTTTTTAGCTAATTTTATGGCACCTTGTCTATCCGATTGTCTTAATACAATTGGTACATCCTTTCCTTTAAATTTGATGGTTTTTAAATCGCATTCAAAAGCATTCTCTTGACATTCTATAACGCACATACCACAATTAAAGCACCTATTCTTGTCAATACCTTGTTCAACTGAAAATGCTCGTGTTGGACAAGAAGATTCAATATTACAAATCTCACACTTTTTACAAATATTAGAACGAGATCTTACTTGGAAGTTATCATCCCACACATCGCTATAAGTGATTTCTCCCAATTTTTCTCTCCCAACCAAGTTTAAGATCGTTAGTGGAACATCTTTATCTGATTTAACTATGTTATTAAAAATTGATTCATTTAATATTGGAATTGGAACGGCGATTGAGCAGATCGGCTCAGGACCATAAGATGTTTTAAAGGATCCCATATACTTTGGATCCATTCCTTGAAAATCTGCGATAGTCATCATATTAGGTTTTCGCACATAATTTCTAGTTCCCGGCCCAATCAAATGTCCAATACTTCCATTCACTAAAACGGGCATTCCGATACCAAAAGTTTCGAAATTTGGATCATTCTGGAAGGGATTGAGAGCCCCACAGCCAGAGAAAGTGATTTGACAATTATCTGGTTCAAATGGCATAACTGAAAAAATAGTATCGATCCTTTCAGAAGTGGGATTAATCATTGCGTTATAATTTTTAATTGCTTGACGAGTCCCCATCAATCTTGCGAATTGCATATCTTCAAGCGTCATTTGTCTTCTAATAATTTTTCCTTCAACGGATTTAGCGACAACATTTATTGACTTTCCTTCAACTAGATCCCGAAAAAGCGATCCTCCAGAATAATCGTCAATTGTCGTACTATGTCCCGTTCCATAGACGATAAGATCTATGATACCAAGATATTCATTTGGACAAGGGCCAGGAAACCCCGTAATCCCATTAAGCGAAATTTCCGTGAATTTTCTTAATGCTTTTGGTTCATTTAATCTAAAAGAGAAGATTCCAGCAATGCCACTCATTAATCCTTTAGTAGCAGTTGTTACCACATCTACATCTTCGAAATGAACTTTTTCTCCATTGCTAATTCGATCTAATAATTCTTGAACCGTGTAAACAGATGCTTTACCTTCCCTTATTTTTTTTCTAATGTCAGAGAGTTTTCTTTTTTTTTCCACGATATGTAATATAAATAAAAATTTTATTAATAATCTATCCTATTTTAAAATAAATGAATAAGTACTTATTGATAAACGAGGCAAGCGTAATTTGTCGTATTTTGAATCGAGATTGAGAATTAAAATTCACGACTTTCAAGATATAAAAGACAAGATAAAATTGTGCGCTGCTCTCGGCATAAAAAATGTGATATTGGAATCAATCGAAAACGAAGATATCATTCCTTCAAATCTTAGAAAAAAAATTGAAGAACTCACAAAAATAAATATTTTTTATAGGTTAAACATAAAGGAAGAAAATCTAGCTGGGTTTAAAAAAAAATTAAAATAATTGG
>JBHLMB010000406.1:0-3761 GCA_048938565.1 Promethearchaeota archaeon
GGCGAGAGGAGCTCGTGGAATTTTTATCAGAATCTATTCCTGAAATAGATATTACTGTTTTAAGTAATTGGTTAGATGAGAACTTGCAAGGCGGGCCAGTAAAAATAGACTCCATTTGTGCTCATTTTAAAATTCAAAAGGCGCATCTTATGGAAATTATAAAACAAATGATGGAAGATGGAATTCTTCACGCAATCATACATGACGATGCTATAAAACCAAAAGATGTATTAGTCGAACCAATCACGGATATACAATTTTTCAAGCAATGGAAAGTATTTCAAAATCCTGGAGAGGAGGAGTACAAGATTAAACTTTCAGTGCAATTAAAAAATACATCGGGGAAGAAGATCTCGGATTTAAAAGTCATTTTAGATGTTCCTCAAGTCCTCTTGATTGAAGAAAAATCTAAAGAAGATATTAAAGATATTCCTCATATGTTAAAGGCAAATGAACAGCTCGTAATGACTTGGATGTTCAAGAAATATTACGAAAGAGAAAGCCAACCATTATCTAGCAGGATTAAGGTTGTTATTATTTATCAAAAAGATGGAAAAGCTTTCAGCATAAAAAAGAGACTTGATGTTTTGCTTTTATAAATAATAAAAAGCATTAATTAGAAGATTTATTTGATATTCTAAGATCTTTAACAAGATTGATCCTCTCCTCTTCTGATACTCCTTGTTCTTCACTTAGGAAACCGATATATACCCATTTTATCATGTCTTGAAGGACATAATGACCGTCCCATGGCATTCCAACGGGTTGAGTGTTATGTTCGCCGATTCTTGGAAACCTAAAAGCCCCTAACAAGGAGAATTCTTCAGCAGCATTCTTAATGAATTCTTCAGACCCATATAGAGAAATTGTTTGTAAATATTGTTGCAAATGTTCCGTTCTAATGTTATGGATGAGATCTTGAATGCTAGAAATTCTAGTTATAATCACAAAACGATCTTGACACATATTTAATTCCATCATCGTTGGCAGATTTCTTAAATACACTACGGTCCAATTTAAAGCGTCTTTCGGAGGATTAATAATTGTCGCGTTCTTGTTAATTACATAATTCATAAAAAAGTATTCTCGCTTTTTAGCAATCTCTAAACTATCTGCTTGAGTCAGATTTGCTCGAGGTAACATTTGATCCGTGATTTTTAATCCTCTTGCTAGCATTTTAGCGAATCCTAAGGGAGATAATTCTGTTATCTCGTTTCTAAGTCCTTTTATAGAGCGTTTCATAAGTGCTTTCATATCAAATCCGTCAGATTGACTTTCTTGAAACATTTTATTAAGAGAACCATTGAAACCTTTTATTGTATCAGAACCTTCACCAGAATAATGTGGTGAACTAAAAATATCCTTATTTTTTTCTTGAAAAATGGTAGATTTTTGAGGTTTATCTACAACATAGAATACTCGCGGACTTAAGCACGCCTTTTGATTCCAGCATACCACATCAAAAGCTATTTTCTGCGTAATTTCCTCCATTTTACTTTCGTCCTTGAATATATCTTCGGATATTACGCTAAAAGACAGTTTAGGACCATTATCAATAATCCTTATCCCATAACGATATGCTCTTCGTCTTATATCTTCTATTGATTGAATGCCCCCCCAGGCTAACACACAATTAATGTTTCCAGAGTTAAATAACTCGTCGTATATATCTCCTCTGCTTCCTTTCCAATAAAAAGCAGCAATTTCTTTTGAAATTTTTTTATCAACATCCATAATGGATTCGCATGTTTTAATTGCCATATAAGGCTCTCCATGAGATAATTTCATTAGATTGACATTTTTTGTTATTAATCCATAATATAAAGACATCAATCCAAGGCTAAACGCATTCCCTGCAAGATTGTGAAGAACTACTCCTTGGGGTTGAGCGTGAATTCGGGTGTTTGATTTTGGCAACCATTCTTCTAAATACTGTTTTCCTCCAAGCTCTCCTAATAATTGGCCCTCAGCGGCCTTTTTTTCCCATAAAAAAAGAGTACCCGATAATTCTAATTCACATAATTGTTTTGATTGTCCAGTCATCATTGGAAGAACTTCCAATACTTCTTTTCTGATGTCGTAGTTAGGATCGCGCCAAAGAGATCCTACTTGGTTTATTACTTCGAGCACATCGTCTATGTGTCGATTATGAGCCCTTCTTTTTTTAAGTGAGAGTTTTACTGCCGTTTCTAAGACGTCTTTCTTATCAAATATGGGAAATTCTATTTCCAAAACATCTTCTTGACGCTTAATTGTCTCAATTGTAGTATTTTCAGTATAAACCGGTTTAAAAATGAATCCCGGTATTTTCACATATCTTTTCAATTACATACCCCTAAAAAAAATCCAACTATATATAATAATATTATATCAAGTATTTAAGTAAAGGTAAAAAAAAAAAAAAAATAGAGAGTAGAACGAACAATTCTAATTTTATTAAGTTGTGTCTTCAGAAAGTTGGGCACCACATCCCTTTGCTTCAGCCCCTTCGGCCCTACCAATTATTTCTAGGATCTTCCCTTTACGCCCACAAGGACAATCGTCTTCCATCGTAATTTGTACTATATCGTCTTGAAGAATTGAAACTCCTGCGAATCCGTGCGCACACGGATTAATGACATTTATTAATCCTTTTTCACCCATTTCTACAGGTTCTAGAGATTCTACATCACGAACAACCACGTCTTGCCACGGTAAAAGGTGTTTGTTGTGATACTCGCATTCACAGAAAAGACAATCGGTTTCGGTAAAGCTATATGCATCGAATATTCTTTCCTCTCTCATCCCTAATACTTCAGATAAATCTTTTCTAAACGTTTTGGGATCTACAGCTTCACCTGAATAAGTTTTCCAACCTCCCCCAGACAATAAACCCGTATCCTCGCCAACATTAAAGCTTTGACCCGTCTTTTTAGAGTACCCTACGATACTCATATGAAGCAAGGGAATGGATCCTCCGAGCCATCCCATTCCTTTTTCATTGGGATTCGAGTTTAAAAACCCAAAAGTTCCATCAGCATCAAATTCAAACATTTTTCCTTGTTTTCTTGATTCCTCATCTGCTAATTTTAGTCCATATACCCTCTCATCCATTGGGAGCTTGTTGTTAGCCTCAAAAGCATACATCATATGTCTTATGGGTTCAGTAATTTTATCCTCCCTTGTAATTATTTTTTGAGGAGGAGGAGTAAAGAACAAAGTCCATTTGTAATCTACAAGATGCGTCATTTCTTCCAACAAGAAGTCAAAACCTTTAAAAAATCGTTGAACATTTAAATAATCCCTGCCAATGACGGAAGGATCTCCAGAGGTTCCACTAGATGTACACCACACATAAATCTCGTTTTCAGGAACGCAGATTAATTCTCTTGGTTTTCCTGATTTTCCCTTAAAATTTGCTGTTGTGAGATATGGAATCTTATGGATATCGTCAATGGATTTTAAATCTCTCCTTGGATTAAATCCTTTTTTCTTACTTAATTGACGGTACAGATTGCAGTTTTCTAATTGAAAAATAGTTGTTTCCAGAATAGCCTTGAATCGCTCTTGTTTTACTTCCTCTTGATTATCCTTATATATATTTACTTTTCCTTTTTCGATTAATTCGTCAACAATCATTCTAATAACCTAAAAAAATCTGTGTATTCTATATAGTAGAATCAATATATTAATTATTGGAAAAGCAAAAATGTTATTTAAATAATTTAAAAAAAAAAAATTAAAATTTTAAAAGAAAAGATGGTTATTCTCCACCAGCTAGG
>JBHLMB010000407.1:0-3761 GCA_048938565.1 Promethearchaeota archaeon
TTGCGGGTACCAACCGCGATTATTAGGATTATATCCAGGGTGTATGTTGATACATTTAATATTATTAACCATTTTTACTGGTGGAATTATCTTTCTTGCTAACTATTTTGGTTTCATCACCATTAGCACTCCTACCATTCCTTTCCTTGGAAAATTAAGAATCCATATTATATATCCCTTTGTTGTTCCGATAATTGTTGCAATATTTGCTAACACGGTTAATATGTTGGAAGGCTATAATGGTGAAGGCTCAGGAACTTGTTTAATTGCGATGTGTTTCTTATTCGTGTGTGGAATCATATTCAATTCCGCCCAAGGTGTCATATTTGCAGTTCCTGTTATTGCCGTGCTAATACCATTTTTTTTATACAATAAATTCCCTGCAAAGATTTTCCCTGGTGATGTAGGGACTCTTAGTATGGGTGCTATGATTTCATGTGTAATGTTATTTGGTTCTCTCGAAGTTGCAGCTTTTTCCGCTCTTTTAATTCACATATTTAATAGCTTTTATGTGATACGCTCTGTAAAAGGATTTATGGAAAGTGATGATATTCATGGCTCGAAAAGCGACATTATACTACTTGAAGATGATAGGATAAAAGCATCTGATAGAAAAGACGCCGTACTGACCTTGCCCCGCCTCATCCTCGCAAGAGGTCCCTTAACGGAACCAGAATTGACGAAAAATTTTTTTGCGATCTCGATATTTTGTGGTTTTTTTTCTATATTAATGACTTTTTTACTGTTATTTACTAAAGGATCATTTTCTTTGGAAGAAATAATAATTATAGAGTTCTTTTTTTTTGCTATTTTTAGCATACCCTCAGCTTTATTGTTGCTTTACTTCCCAAGAATAAGAGGTGTTATCACTATTATGATACTTTTACTTGTATTTGGTTGTTTTTTTTTAATTCTCATTAATCAATTCGTTCTCCCTATTCAGATTCCAGATATAAATCTTGGTTTTGTGTTTGTTCCAGTAAATGTGATGATTTCATTAATTCTTGCAGTTCCTGGAATAATGATTTGGTATTTCATAACGATCAAGTATTTCTGGTACGAGATGAATAGAATGAAAGATAAAGAATAATTAATATATTTATAGGTGTTTTTACTGAAAAAACAAGCGAGGTATATCGTCTTTCTTTCATATATAGTCATATCTTTTCTTTTTATCGTTTTCGTGGGTTTTTTAATCATCAAACCCGACTTGACAATTTTACTTGCTAATTGGGTATTTTGGCTAACAATCGTGCTTTTCACCTTAACAATAGAAGAACTGTATCATTGGGCGCGAAATGGCAAGCGTAGCGAGATGAGCGACATTATAGCAATAGCTTTCTTCTTTTCGCTTATTTTTTTATTCACGAACGACTTGTTAACCGCTATAATGGGTGCTTTTTCAATTTATCTATGGGTAGGAATATTTGAACTGAAAGAATATCCCATTCTCAATAAAATATTAATTATATCTTTAGTTACCTACAACGCAATATTTGTCGCAGGCCTTCTTTCGTTTTACTTGAAAAATCCTATTTTCATTAATACTACCTTTTCTTTTAGCTTTTGGATAATTTTAGGATTAGGCCTGCTATTATTTGGAAGAAAGTATATAGTTGTTTGGAGATTTATGAGTCCCCAATATTTGACCTTGTTTTTATATATTATTGCGTGGTTGGCTGTCTCGTTTGTTGAACAATTTAGTCCAATAAGTTTTATTTACGGTACACCAATAAGATTCCCATTAAATCCTTTAGAATTGGTGTTAAACATCTATTTCGTCTTGATAATTGTAAATTGGGTAATTTATTTCGTGTCAGGTCCCATTTTAGATAAATTATTAGGAATTAAACGGGTAAAAAACGAAAAATTATTACAGCTAGTTGAGAAAGTGAAAACGGATCTTGGTATCAAGGGAAATGTAAAGGTTGGATTCGGAGAATATCCCATTTTAAACGCTATGGCTTACGGTTCAGTATTTGATAAGAGGATCGCTATTATTGCAGAAGACTTGAATCAAATTCCTGAAGACGAATTAAAAGGAATTGTTGCTCACGAATTAGCACATACTAAAGGAAGGCATTCTTTAATCCTAACCCTAATAACGGTTGGAGACCTTGTATTCCGAATGTTCTTAGCACTTCCTGCAACATATTACGATTATACATTTAGCAATCCTGCTATGCCGATGATCGTGTTTATTTTATTAAACATTTTGATATATGCCTTTATCTATGTTTTTGTTAGAATCCTCGAAGGGAGGGCAGATCTGAAGTCAAAAAAAGCAGGATACGCAACAGAATTAGTCAAGGCTCTATACAATTTAGAAAGCTTTTACGCTAGTGGACGGGAAATTGGCCTCAATTCAATGCTTCTATGCGATGAAAAAATATCAAATGATAATAAAATGCTTGATTATATTGAAACGGCAGAATATTTAGATCGCTCATTAATAAAACCTTCAAGACTTTCCCTGATTAGCAATCTTTTAAATTCCCATCCGCCAACTTACTTTCGCATAGCGGCAATTCTCGGAGAGGATCTCAAACCTACAAGGGAAGCACTTTTACCCTTTTTATGCTTGAAAAAATCAAATCAAAAGAAATACGCAAAAAAATTCAAGAATGTTCGGGAAGACTTGAAAGGAATCACGGATCAGAAATTTAAGGACCTGTTTGGGATAGAAGATTTTTCAACATTCTTAGAAACTATTGATAGAAAAAAGGTATATAAGTTTCAGCTGAAGAAAGATTACTTGTTTAAGCATAAAATCACGGGAGAATTACTCCTAGCGAATTTATTAGATATAGTTTTTAAAGATAATGTTTCTGAATCTGTTTGTTATGAAGTAAAAGAGTTAAATACGGGGAAAAAAAAAACTTTAAACTCTACTATCTACGAAAAATCACAGGTGGAACTAAACCACACATATTTCTTTGAAAAAAAAAAAAACTTCCCGCTCGTTTTAAAGGAAGTTAGATTGGATGAGGATAAAAAGAATGGAACATATGTGTTTCTTGATAAAGAAGATAAAAATGTCTTAAAACCAATACTTAAGACTAAACTCCCGTGGCCTACATCTATTTTAACTCAATTAGAAGGCAAGGATGTATTCGTAAAAACAAAAGCAAAAAAAATGCTATACAAATGTATAAAAGTAAAACCAGCATTATACTTCGAAAATTATGAAATATCACTTAAAAGAGCTGAAAACGGTTTAATAGAACAGGAATCAAACTACAAAATAAAAGACCTTATTATCGTTCCTAATAAAATCAATATTTCAATAAGAAAAAATGACACTTTCCGAAAGTATGAAGTTGATCTGATAAAATGGTTAATAGAAAATAAGGTAAGATGCACAATATGGTTGAAAAAACCCGTGAATAATTTTGAAATTGGATATATTGATAATTTTTCACTTTCTAACTTAGATAATAAAAGAAGGGATAAAGAATTGAGCAAAAAAGATGTCTTGGTTTGTACTAATATATTTAAGAATAAAATTAAAATACCTTATAAACAAATCGAACAAATATCGTTTGAATACGATTCTGTGACAATTCAAAAAAGAACTGAGACTTCCTATTTTAGTAAATTGGGGTATAAAATGGTGAAAAAATTTAAACCAAGGACGGTGTTAATTACCTGAATAAACTTTAATTTAAATGATTATTTAGAAAAGATGAAGATGATCAAAAAAAAAACTGAAAAATTTCGCTGGTTTAATTCGAGTTCGACAATATTATAAAAACCTCTTG
>JBHLMB010000408.1:0-3760 GCA_048938565.1 Promethearchaeota archaeon
CTTCCGATCTGTTGCGTTGAATGGGGGCCTGTATCCTTCTAGTATGAGAGAAGCGCATGTAGTTGGACTGTTCTTGATACAAATACAACCCTTAACGGCGATAGGTAATCCATACAACTTGCCAATTGTCTTTTTTTTTTTAAGATTATCATCGAGTTGTTTTGCCTTTTTCAAGGCCTCTTCTTTTGACAAGTGAGTGAATGAATTAATCAAGGGTTCTGTTTCTTCGATCCTATCAAAATAGGAACGCAGGATCTCATCAATCGTCAGTTCTTCTTGCTGGATTTTTTCGATGAGTTCGTATCCCATATATTGCGTTTTCATGTGTAATAACCATTGTTCGAGTAATATTTATTTGGAAAAATAATTGATTTGAATGTTGCTTTCACTGTAATTTGAAAAACAAGAAAAACTTAAAAACTTCTTCATAGGTGAGTCTTCCCTGAATTATCGTGATAAAGTTTTATGATAACTATCAAGAAATAATAACATGTATCCAATTAATATAATTGACGGAAAAAAGAGCATATAGAATTATGGCTATTTATTTAAAGTTAAAAAACTACCTAATAGAACCATGATAGCGCTTAAAATTTGGATAATGTAAAATATATTCGTTTTAGTTATTAAAAATATCAAAAATATGTAAAAATTCTTTAAAAAAATAAATTATAACCACGAATGTTTATTTTTGAAAAACGAATACTGAAAAAGTTACCCACATACATTTATAGAGGGCATTATTTTACCGTTATCTATAAAATCCAATGGTAATTTTAAGATGATTTTAAAAAAAAAATTTATTATAACTGCAATTGTTATATTTTCGGCGTGTCTTTTATTTAGTGGAGCATATGTAAATTATACCACACACTCCGGGAATCTAACTACAGATCCTACCATTAGTTTTTCCAATGATACTCCTATCAATCCTAACATTAAACCTCTGAATTTAAAATCACAGAATTTTCAAGATGACTGGCGTTCCCAATATCAAGGTATTGATCAAGATGGAAATGGAATTAGTGATGAGTTGGATGCAAAATTTAAAGATTTGGAAATTAGCATATTTAGTAATCAGAAGATTGGAAAAACTCCAAACAAGAAAGAATCGTTTTTAGCATATCAATATGATAATGACCTGAATATAGAAGAAGAACTCATTAGAATTATTGTTAAAACTTCGGAAGAAAACCTCGATCAGGTACTCCAAATCTTTAAAGAGCACGGAGGGCATATGAAAACAAATTTTTCACCGTTCTTAGACGCGTTTGGAGGCAGTATAAATATAAACCGATTAGAACCTTTTAGAGAAACCCTGAACCAGCTAGGATTTCCATTTTTCATTGAAGAAGACGGAAAAGTACAAGCTCAACTCTATTATACTGGACGCAATATGAATTTGCGTCCTTATGTTTGGAACACATTAGGATATGACGGAGACGAGACTAGTGCCATAGCAATCATAGATACTGGATTGGATGAGTCTCATCCGATGCATTCCAGTTTTATAAATGGAAATTATGGTGCTAAAGTTGTAGGATGGCGAGATGAAACCGATAATGATATTCAAAGCGCTCCATATGACGATAACGGTCACGGGTCACATTGTGCGGGGATCGCGGCCGGAGATGGCACCCCAACAGTCGACGGACTTGGACGCGTGGTGGTTTCCAATACTGCATATGAAGATTATACGGGTTGGTATGCTCTTCCTCAGCTGGTTTCTTTTAATTTCACTATTTTTAATGTGACTTCTGCTGGTGCTTTAGATGTTTATTGTAGCTTTGAAGATATCACCATTCCTCCAGATTATGTATTTGGATCAATGTATCTTTATCACGAAGGATCGTTGAAAGCGAGTTATGAGAATAATATAACTGCTTGGACGCATACTCTTAGCTACGAAGTTCCTGAAGACGAACTAGGAATATACTATGTACAAGTGGATCTATATCTCGTAGATGGTGATTTCGATGGATATGTTTACGATTTCGGATTCGCTCTTCGAGTAGAACCTCATTGGTTCTTTGATGAAGATCTCATGGACGCTGGTAATGCGTGGCGAGGGATTGCTAGTGATACCCATCTCGTTGGTGTGAAAGTATTGGATGCCTATGGAGGAGGATGGGATACGGATGTAGCTGACGGAATTAATTGGGTTGTTGCGAATAAGGAAGCGTTAAATATTACTACGATATCCATGAGCTTAGGTGGAGCACCAAACAGTTTGTTGATCGATGCTGTGAATAATGCCATTGATGCTGGTATCGTAGTAGTTGCAGCTGCAGGAAATTACGGTCCAGGAGGAAATTATATTGGAAGCCCAGGAGATGCCGATAACTCCATTTGTGTTGCGGCAATGAATTATCGAGACGAAATAACTTCTTATAGCAGTCAAGGAGGATATTCCTACACTGGTGCAACAATTAAACCAGATATTACTGCACCAGGAGGAAGCTCTCTGGCTTTACAAGTGTTTTCTACCGATGCAAACGATAACGATGCGAGTGGATATTATACTGATGGGTATCCGAACGATTTAAGGGGAGCTCAAGGTACTTCAATGGCGTGTCCTGCAGTGGCAGGAGCTGCAAATCTCTTGATCGAAGCGATGGGCGGTAGGCCTAGCTGGTCTTATACTGCCGATCAAGTAAAATTGGTAAAAGCCCTATTATTGATGACCGCCACGGAAACCTTTCCACTGCTCCGAGAGCAGGGATCGAACACAACATCTCCAGTTCTAAATCGAGGCGGGAAAGACATTCACGAGGGTTACGGTCGAATTAATGTGGACATAGCTATAGAAGCCTACACAGGGGATTTAGCATATGGAAACATTATTAGCGATACAATCTCGAGTAGTGTCGTTGATCCATTTGCCAAACATGGATTTGGGTGTCATGTGGATTTAGTTAGTGGTCAAGTATATAACTTCAATTTAGATGTACCACTTGGAGCAGATTTTGATTTGTACTTGTATAACGACGATCCGACCTCGATTGGAGAACCCATCTTGGAAGCATCTAGCATTTCCAGCGTTGATGGGGAAGACGAATTACTTACATTCGTTCCAACTGAAACCGGCCGTTATTACTTGGTTGTGAAAGCCATTTCTGGTAGTGGGTTAGCAAATCTGAGCATATTTGAGATTGAACACGATCTTAGTGTTTCATTAGGAGGCGTTCCATCCTCGTATCGAATAGGAGAAACTTATTCTTTAAGCGCAATGGTAACAAATATAGGATCCCATGATGAAAATAATGTGAACATTGGAATATATATTGACGGAGTAGCAATGAACTATGAAGTAATATCTATATTACCAAGCGGGAATGACTATACCATCTATTATGATTGGACACCAACTGTAGAACAATTTTACAATATTTCGGCTTATGCACTCCCAATACCTGACGAATACACGCTCCAGAATAATCTTGTGTATGAAGTAATATCTATTTATACATTCCCAATACCAGTTCATAGATATCGATTTGAAGAACTAGCTGGAACTGTTGTATATGATACGGGTAATACTCCCGTTCACGGAACTCGCTTCAATACTCTGATTGATCAACCAGGAATTGACGGGCGAAGCTATTTTTTTAATGTTTCGGATACAATATCGTTTCCACCAGATTCGAGTTTTTCATTTACAGATCAAATAACATTGTCGGCGTGGATAAAACCTGTAGAAAGGGGTGCAATTACAAATTCGAGTCTATATGTAATCTTAGGAAAAGGTTTTTCATTAACT
>JBHLMB010000011.1:0-15275 GCA_048938565.1 Promethearchaeota archaeon
GTATAATACAAGGATATCACTACTCGTGATTAAAATGATTTCTAAAGAACTAGTTGGTAATTTATTATTAAAAAAGTTATAAATATTAAATAATAAACAAAAAATAATAGATATACATGGTTTCTTTTCATTTTCATTTAAACTATCCACTTTTAGCTTGTTTTTTATCTTTCTTGATTGATTTTATATTTTCGAATTTGCATATAAAATACAATTACTATCATAGGAATAATTGCTATGAAAATGAGGTTTGAGATTCCTAAAGAACCCGTAAAGTAATTCAAGTAATTGAATTCACAAATATTATCTACATGCCGATTTTCAACGCAAATTCCATTGGAAGCCCCGCATCCAATTCCATTATCTATAAATCTATTACCCATAATATTATTATAGCTTGATTGATTGAGCAAAAGTCCAAAATGAAGGTTGTTATTAATTGAATTCCCATTGATAACATTGTGATCAGAATTACTCATAATAATTCCAAAAATATTATGGTGAAAATTATTGCTTGTTATATTTCCGTTTATTACATTTATTAATGCTAAATTATGACCTTATTAATCATACTTGTTGTTATAAACCGTGCAATTTTTAATCACAAAATGGGCAGAAGTGCCAATAATTATCATGCTGTAAGGACTTACTGAACAATTTATAATTATATTCTGTATTACAAATGGATCAGATTCGATTCCTGAACCAGTGCAAAAAGGATATGTTGCATTTGCTGAAAACCAATTGTTTATGACCAGGGAGGGTATAATCCAATATGCCGAGCTTTTTGGAAATTAAGATTATTTCCAATGATTAATTTGCGAAAAATCTACAAAAAAGTTTAAATAATTAGCAAAATATATTCTCACTTGAGAACATATAGTCTCATATGAGAATATTTTTTTTAGAATATTATGAGCTATTATGAGCGAAAAAATGCCTTTTGAATTGGACCACAAGAGTTTTATCATATTGGGATTGCTCTCAGAGGACCCAGGCGGAAGTCATGCTTACAGCGTGAATAAAAAGATCGAGGAAAGGGGTATGCGTGGTTGGACAGAAATTGGAAAATCGTCCATATATAGGATTGCATCCTATCTCGAAGAGAACGGATTAGTTGGATCCTATGAAGAAGAGTACGATAATCGCGTGCGAAAGATATACAAGATCACGGACTTTGGATACAACATCCTGATAGACAAGGTATACAAGGTTCTAAAGGAATTTAATGGTTTAAACGATCCTAATTTCTATGTAGCCTTCTCCATGTTTCAATTATTGACTCCAGAACAGATCACGGAAGCGATCCAGAATTCCATTAAAAAAATCAGGGTGAACTTGAAAGAATTGAAGGAAGCGCTAGAACAAAACTCTAATCTCGGGTTAAATGTCCGAGGACTGTTCATTCATCCCATTAAAATATTAGAAACCGATCTTGAATTTTTAAAAGAAGTATTGAAAGAAATTAACGAAGGAGATGTTAAATACGAGCAAAAATCACACAATTGAAGGATTTAAACACAAAATAGGAAAACATTGTGAATCGTCGTCAATGAGAGACATATTTGAGTTCAACGGCTTTCCAATGACGGAAGCTATGGCGTTCGGCCTTGATGCGTCTTTAGGGTTCGTGTATTTTAATAGAACAACAAATCCAGAAGATATGGAAGACATGACCGACAACGCACCTTTCTTCTTTGGAGGAAAACAAGGCACCATTGAAAGTACTTCCATAGCTTGCCGTATTTTGGGTTTAAATGTGAGGAAACAATCCTTCACAAACGCAGATAAAGCCTGGATTGAGACAAAGAAATTAATTAACGACGAAATCCCCTTGATTCTCAAGGTTGATCTCGCTTACTTGCCGTATTTTCGATTTGAAGGTGTGCAGGTTCATTTTGGGGGACACGCTATAACCTTAGCGGGATATGACGAAGATAAAAGAATTGCTCTAGTGGGGGAATCTGATAGAGAGGGATTTCAAGAAGTTCCTATTGAGAACCTGAAAACAGCTAGGAGCTCTACTTATGGTCCAAAATTCATGCGTCCTAATAATACTCAATTCTCAATGAGTACTCGTCAAGATGGAAAACTTCCTCCTTTTGCTGCAGGTGTAAAACTTGCCATAAAACAATGCGTTGACAACATGCTTCGTCCTTCCTTGAATAATTTTGGAATCCAGGGTTTGAAGCTTTTTGCTCGATCAATTCCAGATTGGAAAGATTCGCTTCAAGGCCAAGTAAAAGATTCAAATGGTAATCTATTATCGATAGCCAGATTAATGTTTGAGTTCGCACATGGGTACATAGAAACATGGGGAACTGGTGGAGCATTGTTCCGAAACTTATACAAAGAATTTCTAGAGGAGTTGTTGGTAACCCCAGAGCTAAACGAAGGTCCAAAAGCGTGGAATTCAAATGACTTTGATTACTTGAAAAAAGGAGTGTCTATTATATCAGAGTCAGTGGAATTATGGAATCGAATTTCAGGAATGTTAGAAACGACGGTTAAAGAGAATAGAAATAATTGTTTAGAAAACATGGATCTTCTCGAGTTCCAGGGCATTATAGATTCAATCGCATCAAAAGAGGAGGAGTTATTCCGTAATTTATTACATATTAAAATATAGGAAGTGATCAATAATGGAGGAAATGAATGAAATGAATGTAGCGGCTCCATGCGGCATATTTTGTGGTGCTTGCAGGGCATTTCTTCTTAATAAAAAAGACTTATTTGAAGTTAGGGGATATAAACAGGGTTGTATAGGGTGTAGAATTCGATTTAAGAAATGTGCTTTCATACGAAGGGATTGTCCAGCATTAAGGAATAAAGAAATAGATTTTTGTTACGAGTGTAAATCGTTTCCATGTAACAAATTAAAAAAACTTGACTCTACATATCGAGAAAGACATAATGTTCATTTGATAGAAAATTTAAAAAGAATAAAAAAAGTAGGATATAAGAAATGGATTAAAGAACAAGAAGAATTGTATGCCTGTCCTGAATGTACGGGAGAAATTTGCATCCATGATAAGGAATGCTACGATTGCGGCTTAAAGATTAATCCAAATAAAAATTAAAAAAAAGGAGAAGATAAGAAAAATGGTGAAAATTATGTTAAAGAATTTCAAGCATATTACTGGCTCAAACTGCCAGCTATCGAGCTTGAGAAAAGTATTAGCATGTAACGATGTGAATCTATCCGAACCAATGTTATTAGGTTTATCTTCGGGATTGGGATTTTTTTACTATTATATGAAACGAATGCCTTTCCCAATGGTTTTAGGATTATCCGTGAAAAGTACCGATTTATTCGAGCGGGTTATGCCGCGCCTAGGAGGTAGCGTAAAAATTACTGAAACTAGCTCTATGAAAATCGCTCATAATAATTTGATAACTTTACTTGAGAAGGGGCAACCAGCAATTACATTCGTAGATTTTGTCTACTTACCCTACTTTTTTGCGGAGGATACTCCCATTCCGAACGAAGGTGCTGGACACTTTGGTGCGCATACTATCGTAACTTACGGTATTGATGAAGATAAAGACGAGGCACTAGTTTCAGATCGCTATGCAAATCCTCACGTAATGAAATACAGTCAATTAAAAGAAGCAAGAGCGAGTAAATTCGCTCCGTTTCCCGCAAAAAACAAGTTAGTTGAATTAATATTACCAAAAAGCGAAATAGATCTGAAGAAGGTGATCCCTCATGCGATAAAGAATAACTTAAATTTCATGATAAATCCTCCCATTCGCAATATGGGATTATCTGGATTTCAAAAGTGGCGGAAGATGCTTCCTACTTGGGGCACTGACTTTAACAACGAGAGTTTGGCTTTTGGGCTTACGAGTACTTTTATTTATATGGAAACGGGAGGAACCGGAGGGGCAATGTTTCGAATTTTGTATCGTGATTTCTTAAAAGAAGCTAGTGAGATTTTAGGGAATGAAGGGCTTTTAAAAGCATCGGAGATATTCGATGAGATAGTACAAAGTATAAGAACACTAGAGGCCGCAATCCTGCCCGATGATTTAAAGAACCTTGGAACTTTACGAAATTTGTTTTTAAAAAGTAATGAAATCACAGAAAAGGGAGAAGAAAATTATCAGAAACTATTAAGTAAATTAAACGAGGATATCGAAAAAGTCTCTCAAGGTGCTATTAAAGAAATTAGCGATTGGAAAAAATGGATACCAGAAATTGATAAAAAAATTCAAGAATGGTCAGAATTAGAAAAAGAAGCGTGGAAAGTAATCAGCGTATCTATATAATAGAGGTAAATAGGCACATGTCTGAGGATATCCTTAAAGAGCTAAATGTAGAATTGCTCCGAGAAGTATTTCAAAAATACACATTACGGGCTTTTAATTTACTTCCTAAAATGATTAAACCTCGAATATTAGATGCAGGGTGCGGAACAGGTGCGGCAATACTTGAATTAGCAAGGCATTCTGATGCAGAATTCTTTGGAATTGATGTTGATCAAGCAGCTTTAGACGAATTTAAAGCTAAAATCGAAAAATTAAAGCTTTCAAGTCGAATAAAAATATTCAATCGTTCCATATATGATATGAAATTTTCTAATCACATATTTGATATTGTATGGGATGAAGGCGTTATGCACCTACTTGACATACATAAAGCACTTGAAGAATTTAGCAGATTTTTAAAGTCAAACGGGTATTTAGTTGCATTGGAAACAATAAAATGGTTTAAATCTAATCTAAGTTCCTTCTCCAAGTATGGTTTTAAGATCCTTTCTCAATTCAATTTACCCGATGAATGTTGGTGGAGAGAATATTACATTCCAATGGAAGAAAAGATAAAGCAATTGCGTTTTAAATATAAAGGATCTAAAGAGCTCAAAAAATTGAAGAAGTACGAGAGTGAAATTAACATTGTCAGAAAAAATCCAAAAGAATTTGATTGTGCTTTCTATATATTTAAAAAATCAAAGATAAAAGAGGAAAAAAAATTTGAACGAGATAAGAGTTGTAGGAGCAATAATTCACAACCTAAAAAATATTGATGTTACCATTCCAAAGGGAAAGATGATTCTCATCACGGGAGTATCGGGATCTGGAAAATCAAGCTTGGCTTTTGACATCATTTTTGATGAAGGCATGAACCGATACCTTCAATCCATAGGATTTCCTCCTAAATTCGAAGACGATAAGCCTTTCGATATGATAGAAGGATTAAGCCCGACCGTGGCTTTAGAGCAAAGGACTACAAGGGTTTTTAATCCGCGATCAACTGTTGGGACAAAAACGGGAATATATAGCTTGATACGGATTTTGTATGCAACGGAAGGTATCTTGATTTGTCCAATCTGCAAGGATCCCGTAAATCAATCTGCATTGGAATGTGAATCCTGTGGAATGGTAGTTGATCGCAAGCAAATCAAGCACTTCTCGTTTAACGAGCCTTCGGGGATGTGTCTTGCCTGCAAGGGACGAGGATACGAAACGAACTTTACGGAAGAACTAATTGTTCGAGATTATAGTAGAAATTTAATTCAAATTACAAAAGCAGGTTCGGGATGTTTTGCCGACCAGCTTAAATTCGTGGAACAGCTTCCCAAGTTCTTTGATTTCGATATTTCAACCCCTTATAAGGATTTGCCTCAAGAAATAAAGGATTTATATTTATATGGTAGCAAGGGAAAGTCTTTTAAGTTTTGGTGGGAATCTAAATCATTTCAAGGGGAATTAGAGCGCGTGTTTGAAGGAGTAATACCACATATGAAGCGGGCCATGACGGAAGGAAAAAGCGATTATAGAAGAAATAAAATCACTAAAGAGTATATGTCAAAGAAGAAATGTGAAGAATGTCAGGGATATCGCATCAACGAGGAAGCGAGGGAAATCAACATTGCAGAAAAGCACATTGGAGAACTCGCAATGATGACAATAGAAGAATTGAAAAGATTTTTCAATACATTAAATGACGAATCCTTGAGAACAACTCACGGAAAAGCCATCCTTGAAAATATCCTTCAAGGTTTAGATCGAATGGAGCAGGTTGGATTGTCCTACTTGCATTTAAATCGTTCCCTACCAACACTAAGTGGGGGAGAATTGCAAAGACTTTCACTCATGACGCATTTAGATGGAGGGCTAGATTCCTTGATATATGTTTTAGACGAACCAAGCATGAGCTTGCATGAACAAGAAAAAGATTCGCTTGTACATATCTTACAGCAGCTAAAAGATTTGGGCAACACAATCATTGTTGTTGAGCACGACAAGCGATTTATAAATTTAGCAGATCAAATTATTGACATTGGACCTGGGGCGGGTATTTATGGAGGTGAAATTGTCTACCAAGGTCCTTTAGAAGGGATTAAAAAAGTAAAAAAATCACACACAGGTCAATATCTTTCTGGAAGCGTCAAGTTACCCGTGAAAAAAGGCGATGGATTAGACGACAACACCAAGTTCCTCGTTTTGAAAAACGCCAATACGAATAACCTGAAAAATTTAACTGTCAAGTTTCCGTTAGGATTAATGGTCGGAATTGCAGGCGTTTCTGGTTCTGGAAAAAGCTCGTTAATCCTAGATACGCTAGTTCCATTATTAAATCCACTTTTCAAAAGGGGAGTACAAAACCAGAAGAGGGGAAAGGACAAGGAAAATGGCGAAGAAGAGGAGAACGATGAAGATCTATTGGAATATTCTGGAAAAGTAGAAGGATGGGAGAATTTCGATGGGATTATCGTTGTTAACCAAAAACCGATATCGCGAGTTCGAACCTCGACGCCTTGTTCATTCATAGGCATATGGGACAAGATTAGAAAACTTTTTGCTAAAACAGCTGATGCTAAGAAGAATAAATATACGGCAGGTCACTTTTCTTATAACTCTGATAACGGGCGGTGCCCGGCCTGTAAAGGGCTTGGATACCAAGACCTCCAAGTATCATTTCTCACGAGCTTTGAGATCCCTTGCAAGGAATGCAAGGGGACGAGATATAAACCTGAAATATTAGAAATTCAATACAAGGGACATTCAATTGCAGACATATTAGAAATGACTATAAATCAAGCCTTAGAAGTATTCAAGCAGCACGATAGCATATCAAAAGTATTGAAAATACTTGACGAGATTGGAATGGGTTATATCGAACTCGGACAACCTGCACCCACTCTGAGTGGAGGAGAAGCACAGAGAATCAAGCTAGCAAAGGAATTGGGAAAAATAAGAAAAGGAAAATATCTTTACATATTAGACGAGCCAACTGTTGGATTGTCCGCCTATGACGCTATAAAGCTCATGGAATTGCTAGAAAGATTAGTTCAAGATGGAAATACCGTTTTAATCATCGAACACGATGTTGAAATCCTATCATTTTGCGATTACATTATAGAATTAGGGCCCGAAGGTGGTCCTAAGGGAGGAAAAGTAATTGCACAAGGCACACCAGAAGATATTAAATCAAATAAAAAATCAATAACTGGACCGTATCTTAGTTAAATCTTATGTGATGAATCGTGGTCATTAAAATACGAGGCGCTCAGGAACATAACTTAAAAAAAATCAATGTTGAAATTAAGAAAGGATTAACAGTAGTAACAGGCGTTTCAGGTTCGGGAAAAACATCTCTTGTTTTCGACACATTATACAAAGAAGCACGACGCAGGTTTTTGGAAGCGTTTTCGATCAACAAGGACGAGATGAAGCTAAATCCCGCAAAAGTCGATTCGATCTCTGGCCTAGGACCTACGATTGCCTTAGGTCAAAACCTACTGAATAGAAATCCTAATTCTACCTTAGGTTCTGCAGCAGGATTCATTCCCCTTTTTAAAATCTTATTTGCAAGGTTTGGGAAAAGAAAATGCCATGCATGTGGAGCCAAATTATCTGTCTTGAACGAGGATGAAACGATTGCTCAAATTGATGGACTGAGAAATAAAGAAACATTACAAATCTCAGCAATCTTGGTAAAGAATGCGAAAGGAAGCCATCGAACCTTAATAGAACTTCTTCAAAAAGAATTTGGTACCGAATCGGTTTTAGTTGATGGCAATATCTTAGAAAAAGCCTTGAATCCTAATGAACCACATGATATTCAAGTTGTTATAGGTCTCGTGTCCAATAAAGAATCACTTGTCGAAATAAGAGAGATCCTTCGGACTATTTCGTCATTAGGTGCAAATTCTCTAATAATAAATGGACAAATGACAGATATGATCGTCTCTCGAGCTAACGAGTGCGTAGAATGTGGCGCTTGGTTTGCAAACCTCGAACCTTCTCACTTCAAGAAAAGTTGTCCAAGTTGTAAGGGAAATGGTTGTAGTAAGTGTAATAACACTGGATATCACCCCTATGCTTCCAATACAACTTGGGAAGACTTATTATTTCCAGATGTATTAAAAATGTCTGTTGGAGACCTCATTTCACTATTTTCAAAAAACGATCTACCCATTAAAACGAGATTATTACAGGAAATAAAGAAGCGTTTACTGGCACTGAGCGCCGTAGGCTTGAAATACTTGAGTTTGAATCGGATCACGCCAACTCTATCGAGAGGAGAATCTCAAAGAGTTAGACTGGCGATTTCGTTATTAAACGAACTGGAAGATGTAACTCACATATTTGACGAACCTACCATTGGACAGCATCCTGCCGATGTTGCTCGATTGATGCCCGTTCTTGAAAGACTTGCAGGAACAACCGTGTTCATTGAGCATGATAGGCAAGCCGTCATGCACGCAGATAATGTCATAGATATTGGTCCTGGTGCGGGGAATAAAGGTGGCGAGGTCATTTTCACTGGAACTCCCGCAGAACTCTGGAAAGCAGAAACACCCACTGGACGGTTTTTCAGCTCAAGACAACATATTAAAATGCCCAAATCTCGCAAACCTCCTGAAGAGTTCTTCAAGATAAAGTCAGCTTCACTACACAACTTAAAAAATATTAATATAAAAATACCGCTTAATAGACTGACGGTAATAACAGGCGTTTCTGGTTCAGGAAAAAGCACTTTAATTGAAAGCGTGTTATACGAATCCCTTAAAAATGGGAAGCCAATCGGTTGTAAAAGCATTGAAGGAATTACTATTAAACCCGTATTAATGGATCAAGGACCAATAGGGAAAAATCCTAGATCTAATCCTGCTACTTATACTAAAATAGCGGATGTCATCAGAAAATTATACGCAAAGGCAACAAAATTTAAGGCAACTTGTTTTTCATTTAACACTCCAGAAGGAGCATGTGAAACGTGCAATGGAATGGGCGCTCTTGAAATAAAGATGCGTTACTTGCCTTCTTCTTGGATTACATGCTCTGATTGCGAGGGAAGACGCTTTTCAGAGGATATATTAGACGAGAAGGTAAAATTTGGAGACAAAAAATACGACATCTCAGAATTTTACGATTTACCGATTTCTAAAGTAGCAGCATTTTTGGAAAAGGAAGATAGGATATCACTTAAAGATCTTGCTTCTGCGAGGCAAATGATAAGTGCGATGAATGATATAGGCCTTGGGTACATATCGTTAGGACAACCATCCCCTACTCTTTCTGGGGGAGAGGCTCAAAGAGTAAAGCTTTCCAAGTACCTTGGAAGAAGCTCGTTAAACAATCAATTAATAATACTCGACGAGCCCTCGACTGGCTTGCACTCACAAAATTTAGCGGGATTGTTATTGATCCTTGAAAGACTTTTGAAGGCAGGCGCAACATTAGTAGTTGTCGAGCATAATACTGATGTTATTAGAGCTGCCGATTGGATAATAGATCTTGGACCAGAATCCGGACCAAAAGGAGGTTATGTTGTTTATGAAGGCAATCTAAAAGGACTTTTAGAAAACAAGCATTCTCTCACGGCTAAAGCCTTACGAGAAGAGCAAGATATAATTCATTTACGAGTAAAGAAGGGAAAAAATATCCCAAGTTCAAGCAAAATTTCAATACAAGGAGCTCACATCCATAATTTAAAAAATATAAATGTGAACATTCCAAAAAGAAAATTTATTGTTGTCACGGGAGTGTCTGGTTCGGGAAAATCTAGCCTGATAATGGACACATTAGAAACGGAAGCTCGCCGTCGTTATCTAGAAACGCTTTCTATGTACGAAAGACAAGGTACTAAGGAGGATTACGAGAGTCAAGTCGATAGTGTTAAAGGTCTTGGAATAACTGCATTAATTTCGCCAGAAAGCCTGGTACGAGGATGGATATATAATGTACGATATACTATAGGAAGAGTTACCGATATTATTCTTCACTTGGCAACTATATTTTCGTACATGGGAAAACGCAAATGCCCTAAATGTTCAGGAGAGATGAAACGTAAAGAACTATTTGTTTGCGAAAAATGTGATGTTTCCTTGTCAATTCCGAAACCACGACATTTCGTTGCTTCTAATTATTCTGCTGCCTGCTTGAAGTGTCATGGTGTAGGTTCCCTGCAGGTTCCGAATCCTGACAAGCTAATTATTCACCCAGATAAGGCTCTTTGTTCAGGAGCAATGTATTCTCCAGGCTTTTTTCCAAAAGGATATTTATGCAAGCCT
Source organism: Promethearchaeota archaeon (assembly GCA_048938565.1). GTDB lineage: Archaea > Asgardarchaeota > Lokiarchaeia > Sigyniarchaeales > SOKP01 > FT1-020. The sequence continues at coordinate 10,527 of JBHLMB010000011.1, forward strand.
TACAATGTGGGATATTACATCGTCAAGGCTCTTGCAGATAAATATGGATTTGACCAGTTGAACACGCCATGGAAGGACATGTCCGAAGAAGCTAAGCGCGCGTTCTTGTATGGAACCGGAGAGCCTCTAAAAATCGAATATGAAAACAAAAAGGGCCAGAAATCTATAAAAAAAATTAATTTCCTGGGATTCTATGAGCAATGGTTAAGGGATTGGGATGTTGGAGGGACTTACACGGATACTAAAACATGCGAAGAGTGCAATGGAACCAAGCTTCGTCCCAAATATTTAGAAGTTACCTTTTTAGAGCATAACATTCACGAACTTTTGGAACTTCCTTTAAGTGACCTACATGATTTAATAAAAAAGCAGTCATTAAACGATTTAAAACACGATTTTGTTAAAAATAGCTTTCAAATCGTTAAAAAACGATTAGAATTTCTGAATAGAACCGGTTTAGGATACATAAATTTAAATAGAGTAGCGGAAAGCCTTTCTGCGGGGGAAGCACAGCGTGTCAAGCTAGCTAGTCTTATAGGGAGCGATCTTTCTTCTCTTACGGTGATAGTAGACGAGCCTTCCAGAGGACTTCATCCTACAGAGCTTAACGCACTTTTGGAAGTATTGTTAGAACTAAGAGATAAAGGAAATTCGGTAATTGCCATCGAACACGATTTATTGTTCATTGAAAATGCGGATCACATTATCGACATGGGGCCTGGGGCAGGAGCGAACGGTGGAAGTATCTTGGTGGCAGGATCTCCTGATAAAATATTAAAAGCAGGTACCATCACTTCAGAATGGTTAAACGGAAATAAAAAATTGAAGATAGATACTATTCGTAAAGAACCTACAGATTGGATAAGAATATACGGTGCAAGAGCTAATAATTTAAAAGGGGATTTGGTTGAGATACCTCGTGGAATTTTAACGGGAATATGCGGCGTTTCTGGTTCTGGAAAAAGCTCACTAATCGTAGATACATTAGGGAGAGCATTAGTACCTGCAGAACACACGACATCTGTTGCGCGAGAACCAACAGAACCAGGAGTTTACGATAGAATTGAAGGGAAATTTGAAAGAACCATCATCATTGATCAAAACAGGGCAAAAATAAGCAATATAATCAATTTCTTAGGCTTACATCGGCCAATTCTAAAAGTTTTTGCAAGTACAGAAGACGCCAAGGTGCTGGGTTTAAAAGAGAAGGACCTCGCTCAAAAATGCTCTGCATGTAAAGGACGCGGATACATAAAAATGGATATGAACTTCTTGCCAGACATCATAGAAGAATGCGAAACTTGTAAGGGATCGGGCTATTTTGCTGAAGCGTGGCAGATTCGTTATAATGATTGTTCATTAGCAGAAATTAGTGATCTTTCTGTGAAAGAGACCTTACTACTATTTAATGGACACGATAACATCGTTTCAAAACTAGACCTCGTTAAAGACGCCGGTTTATCTTATCTGAAGCTTAATCAACTTGGTCGGACACTTTCGGGAGGAGAGGCGCAAAGGCTTAAGGTTGTAAAGGAACTTGCTAAAAAATCAAACAAGGAATCGCTCTACATTCTCGATGAACCAACAATCGGACAGCATTTAGAGGAAGTATCTACTTTAGTAAGAATTGTTCGATTATTAATTAAAAAAGGACATTCTGTTATTGTTATCGAGCACCACCCCCATTTACTTGCTTGTTGCGATTGGTTGATCGAATTAGGGCCTAAAGGAGGCCCTGAAGGAGGATATATCATTGCAAAAGGTACACCCGAAACTATCGCCAAGGGAAAGACACCCACGGCACAATTCATCAAGAAGGTGTTGGAAAAATCAACATAACTTGGATACCCTTATTGCTTTCAGATTCATCTCCATCTCTAAGAGTAATGGTATTGAAAGAATTGCTTGATCGAGACGAGGACGATCCCGAAGTACAAGAGTTGTTAGAACTTCGGAATGAAGAACCATTAGTAAGCGATCTAATTAAGCTTCAAAAACAGAATGGAGCATGGGATTCGTTTGGCGAAAATTTCATTTCATTTAGAGATAATATATATCTAACGTCGTTAGCTCTCCAAAGATTAGGATATCTTGGTTTCAAATCCAATCATGCTCCCGTACAAATGGCAGCTGAATTCTTGTTTTCAAAGCAGGAAACAGATGGTTCTTGGGCAATGCCAGGAAATAAAATGCGAGTAGACGAGGAAATCGGATATCAAATGATGCCAATTCAAACGGCAATCCCATTGTTAGGGTTAGTCATGTGTGGTTACTCCGAAGACGATCGTGTAGAGAGTGCTTTTGATTGGCTAAACGCCCAACGCTTGGACGATGGAGCTTGGCCCGTAGGACTTTCAGCAGGAAACTATGGTAGGATCGCAGGTTATCGTCGCATTGCTCACTCGAGATGGGGATGTCGTTCAAACACGACGGCTGTTCTTTCTTGTTTTGCTTACCATCCTCGAAGACGGAAAAGCAAGGAAGCAAGACGGGCGCTTGATTTATTATTAGGAACGGACATAAAACAAAAATCCAACCTTGGTTTTGTATTCGCGCGGTGGATAGGATTAGAGAGATCAATTGGAAGGATCACTTTTATGGCTCGGTTCGACATCGCCTTCCTATTAGATCTCTGCTGGAGAATTGGTGCTAGTATTGAAGACGAAAGGGTATTGGAATTCGTTGAATATGTGAAAAATGAGCGAGGTCCTCATGGATTATGGGATTATAGTTCCCAACCATTAGCGAATCGGTGGATTACATGTAATTTGTTGAGATCGTTGAAAAAGATTGATAATAATACCGAATGGTATAGTTTAGAGCCAAAAACACACTTTCAAGCGTATTCACCAAAAAATAGGCTTTATTGATTTAAAACAAGCGATGATGTTTTTAAAATCTAAAATCACAATAAAGATTTATATACATTTAGAGATTAATTTATTGAATATGGGTGTGATTGCATATTTTTTCATAGCATCAAGCGACAGAGAAGCTACATCCATCAGGTGCATTGATCAAAGAGAAGAAGGAGTAGAATTACAATATATCACAATCATAGAACTTTCCGAACTATGGGTTGTATTACTTAACAAGATAAAGAATGTTGGACTAATTAAAAGTCTAAGCGGGGAATTCAAACATTTATTGCCTACTGACGAGGGAGTAGGGAAGCTCTCTCATGGTGAAACGCTAGTGTCCATCCCCTTAGAATTAGTTTCCAAAATATCAACAATAAAACCATACCAAATTGATGATATTGTTGATCAATGGCGTAAAATGGTGGTGACTCAACGGATGTACTTGAACACGAGTATTAATTTTTTAAGAGAAAGCTTAGTTTCGCTCATTTGTCTTGCTAGAATAGCTCGTACAACCAATCAAAAATTTTATTTGTATAATCATGTATAATAGGAGATTATAAGCATTTTATTGAAAAATATGACATCCAAAAACCTTTGACTAACTAGTTAATATGGGTATTATTTCAGATATTTTCTTAGCTGACAACGACGAGAAAGCTATATCCTTCATAGGAGAAAATTATTCAAGTATAGACAAAGTGGAATTGAAAAATCTAACACCCTTAGAACTTTCAATGTTATGGGCAATACTTCTTGACGACGATAACAATGAAGAACTCACCTTTAGTTTATTTGACGAATTTCGAAGTCTAATCGAAGAGGAAGAAGAATCAATTTATATCGTTCCTTTAGAATTCATCAATGCTTTATTGAATATAGAAGAATCTCAAATAGACGTGGTAGCTGAAAAATGGAGTAAAAAGGAAGAAATGGAGCCACATGTCATATTTTCACAAGAAGGAACTATTAAGGAAATAATAATCTCGCTGATTAATCTAGCTCAACGAGCTGAAGCTACAAGCACTAAAATGTATTTATTTAATTCATTATGAAAACCAAACAAGTAGAAAACAACTTCGAGGATATAACTTTAAATCTCATTTTGTTTTAAGAGCACATATATTTTATCGTTTTTTTTCACTGGTACATCGACCTTTATGCCTATAACCAAATTATTATTTTTTGAAGCTATTGGCGTTTCAGTCAAGTTCTTCTTTTGCTTGATTTGTATGGAAGTTATTTTCTGACGAATGTAGGTGTCAGTATGAGTTCCAATGATGAAGATCTCATCTTTTAATCTCAACTTACCTGAAGTCAGCAATATTTTTGCTACTTTTTTATCTCGAAAATATGATAATACTTTTCCTATATGCATCTTCCTGTATTCTGAGACATTCCCTTCCTTGGAAGGCGAAATTTCACTTCCTTTAGGTAGTCCATAATAGAATCCCGTTGAAAATCCACGATTATATACCTTTTTAAGGCGCTTTAGCCATTCTTCCACTTTCTCTTTCGTATATTCGTTGTTAAAATACGCATCGATCGCTTCTTTATAGCACGCCGTAGTCTCTTCGATGTATAGGGAATCTCTCATTCGTCCCTCTATTTTAAAAGCGTCCACCTCAGAATTTACGAGGTCGGGTACATGTTCTATCATACACAGATCTTTAGCATTGATAAAGAAAAATCCATCGTACAAGAGTTCGTTATTTTGATCGTCATACACCTTCCAACGCCTCCTACACGTTTGTACGCATTTTCCCCTGTTTGCTGAATACTCTTGAGAGCCGCAAGTCTCTGCAGAAAAATAACATCTTCCTGAAATTGATGTGCATTGTGCACCATGAACAAATCCTTCAACTTGTGCTTTTTTCAAGCTACTTTT
>JBHLMB010000409.1:0-3757 GCA_048938565.1 Promethearchaeota archaeon
AATCATTTTAAGTTATTGCGATAAAAGGAAAGTTTCTGATAAAGGATACGAAATCTTGGTCTTGATTACTCAAGAAAAAGAGAGATATAGAAGTTACAAGTTAAAAGCACAAATTACGGAATTCGCTAATGAACTTTTTAAATTTGAAGGGGTTGAAAGAAACAATTATTTTTTAAAAAACCTCGATGTTTTTTTTATAACTTCAAATCAAAAAAAGATACTCATACTAGGAAGAGCAGGAACGGGAAAATCCACTTTAAAAAAGATTATTTTCGAGGGTGCCAATCCAAAAGATCTTCTTTACAATCCTTTGGAACCAACAAGAGGAATCACACCATCAATCCACACATGGCTCGATTTAAATTTGGGAGTTTTTGATTCTTCCGGTCAGGAGTTAGCTAATCTCCTAACAGATGAAGAAGAATTATCTATGGCTTTCGATAATTCTAACATAATAATATATGTCATAGATTTTCCAAGATGGTCATCATGCTCGGCAGAGATTATGGAGGAGCTTTTTAAAATTCGTGAAATAGCTGAGAGAAAGACTGAAAAGTCAAGTTTAATTGTTTTTTTTCACAAGGTAGATCTAATAAGTCAAGAATTAAGAGAAGCCCAAACGAACGAAATTGAATTGAAAATACACGAACGAGTAAATGTTCCGATATATTTTACGAGTATTTATCCTAATTTAATCTATAACACTTATTTTGCTTTTTACGAGATGTTAAGCAATTTTTCAGAGGAAAATTTTGCCCTAAAAATGATATTAGACGAATCTCTAGAGGAAAAACCCAAAATTATGTGTTTTTTAACAAATAGAAATAACAGTATCATCGCACAAACAATGTCTAAAGACTTCGACACGCATTTAATAAATTATTCACATAAATTAATCGCTCAACTTAATTTAACATTCGAGGATATGGCCATTAACGATAATATCGAACATCTCATACTTACAAGCTCTAAGGATTTAAATATCGTCATGGTAAGCTTGTTATTTCTAAATAGTAAGCTCAAGAATTTGATCATCATATCAGAGACGGTCCCATCCAATAAATTGATTCTTCTTATTCGAGACATTAAAAATCAATTAAAGCAGTTCTATAAATAACAAATAATATTCTATTTTTGATTGCCTTGAGTAGAAAAATAATATTTATAGGACCTCCAGAAGCAGGAAAAACTACCTTACGCAAGATCTTTTTCGAAGGAGAGAACTCAAAATCTTTATTAGAGCAGGGTATAGAGCCAACCTATGGAAAAGAGTCAATTAATTTAAATCTAGAAGATATGATTGGGATATTCGATTTATCTGGACAAGAAAATTATAGATGGATTAAAACGGATGATAGTTCAGTATTTTATAATGTAAATGCAATTATCGTGATAATTGATGCAAAAACTCCAATTCACGAGATAGTAGAATTTTCAAAAAAAATCGTGGAAAAGCGCAATGAACTTGCCCCACAATCGAAAATATATTTATTGATACACAAAATTGATCTTGTTAATCACAGTCGTATTGAAAATATTAACAAACAGCTAGTTATAAACTATTCCACTACAGATAAAATTGAGTTTTTTTACACGACAATCAAGGAAAAAGAAGGTTATTTTCATACACTATTTATTTTTGTTAATATATTAAAAGAATGCTTGGGTATTGGTCTTGGTTCTGATAATTTAGAGTTTGATTTGATGAAATTAGAGTTTAAAATTTTAAGTTTGCTGAACGACAAGCTCAGTATACCAAGGAATGAACTCGTAGATGAATTATCCATATCAAAAGAAAACAGGGATTTAATAATAGATCGATTGATAGATAAGGGATTGACACAATATTCAAGTTCAGAAGGCACGACAGTCATAACTTTTACTGAAAAAGGCAAGGATTTCTTTAATAAGTTATCCACTCACATGCAAATTAATGAAATCAACAAATTAGGAGATAGGTTAAACTTAAAAACGCTCATACCGGAAAAGGAAATCCCTGTTTTTATTGGATATTTAATCTCCGATAAAAACGGCATCATGATAACGAGAGTTGATATTTTTGACGAAGCCATTGAACAATTTCTGTGGAGTAGCGGTCGGGCTCCAGAAGTAGAGGAATTCAAGGACATCAACTTGATTCCCATGTTTATCAACGCCATCGAGAAGTTCTCTCTTGAAATAAACATGAAAGACTTGTCTGGTTTTATGTTAGAGGGAACAAATGTAAAAATAGAAATATTAAATGTCGAAGACTATTCAATCATATTTTTTTTGAATCCTTCAACAAATATTAAGTCGTTCATGAATCAAATCATCGATTATTTTATTGATATTTTCACAATATATTCAGACGATTTTTCAATATTTCACAATACTGGTGATTTATCCAAGCTTAAACATCTAAAAGTATCTGGAAGAAAATGGCTAGTCGAAATAACGAAATCTTACAACAATAAAATGTTAAATCTAGAAATGTTTGATTTGGAAACGGCTAAAGCTTTGATGATAAAGTTAGATGATTTATATGAAGACATTAAATTAAAAACATCACGCGACATTGACACTATCAAAAAATTAAAACTCGATCTTACTCACGCTATATTAAAAGAGGAATTAGCTGATCTAAAGAATATCTCCGAAGTTGCAAAACAATTGAAGCTGAAATATACTTCATAACCTATAATTAAGCTTTTAATTTTTATAAATAGAAAAAGTTAAAAATAGAATATTTTACTATGCATTCATGTCAGAATCCATTAAAAAAATTATCAAGTATTTTTGCGATAGATTTCTTGAAATCGATTATTATCCTGAAAAATTATCTAATATTTTGGATCTATCTATAGAAAAGATAAAGAAATTTAATATGAGCATCGTTAAATCTCTTAATGAAATTGATATTTTCACGATAAGGGATGTTTCGAACGCTAATAATAAAGAGATTTTAAAATTAGCTAAAAAGAAGAAAATCGATCCAAAAATTATTAATAGTGCAATTATTGGAGCTAATTTGGTTTCAAACGCGTGGAATAATCGTTCTTCTTACGATAAAAAGTCAAAAAATAAAGTAGTGATAGCTGGATTGGATTTTGCTGGCAAAACTTCTTTAATTAATCGACTGATTAACGATCATAATTACAAAGACATGCTTAATCTCGAACCCACGGTGGGAGTCAACATTGAAGAATACGAGACACAGAGGTTAAACTTGATAATTTGGGACCTTGGAGGACAAAAAAGACACGTGGAGGAATACTTGGAAGAACCTGAAAAATATTTTGTTCAATTAGATGTCTTGATCTTCGTGGTTGACGCTCAAGACGACATAAGATACGACTTGGCAACGAAATATCTTAACGATATAATGGATACATTGGAGTATTTGAACGAACAGCCTTTTCTCATGATTCTGCTTAATAAAGCAGATTCTGATTTATTAGAAGATCCTGAATTTCAAATTAAACTCGAATACCTCACAGAAAAGATAACTGATTTAATACAAAGTAAAGAAAAGGAATGGCAATTTGAACTCATAAAAACGAGCTTGTATAATATCTATTCAAGCCAACCAGATATCGTGAAGAACATTAAAAATGTCTTTTCCTTTCAAAAAGAGAGCGAATCCCAAGGATCTCAGGAAGATCTAAACGAAGAAATACAAGATAAATTCCAACAAATAATGGACATTAACCTTAAACTTATGGATAAATTTGCATCTGAGCTTTCAGGAATAAAAAATTCGTTAAATCGACTTTTA
>JBHLMB010000410.1:0-3740 GCA_048938565.1 Promethearchaeota archaeon
ATATCACTTCACACGATATAAATGCAATTATTAGATAATTTGTCAAATATCCCATTGCCAAACCTGTCAAAGATAATACCATTAAGCCAAGTGAAAAACCTCCTGCACCAATTGAGACATCGTGCATTACTTCAATTTTATGTTCTGGTGAACCTATTACCATTAATCCATCTCCGAAGTCTAATAAACCGTCTAAATGATGAGCCCCTGTTAAAAAAAGTAAAATACTCAATAATATAAAGCCCACTAGCAAGGACGGAAGGATTTGAAACAAAAACAAGCCAAGGAGGCTTATGATCAGCCCAATCAAGAATCCCACTATAGGAAATAACCACATCTTAGGTGCCAATTGTTTGGGAATATCAATTTTGGTATTAATGGGAATCCTGGTTAAGAAAGCAATACAATTTTTTATGTCTTTAAAGATTGGTATTATATCCACCTTCCTTTTTTTAATGCTGTTTCAAGACCTTTATACACGGTTTTTCCCACTGATTGCCCAAATAAAGTAGAATATCCCACCCATTTGATTAAAGTACCTTTTCCCGTACATCCAATAGTAATCGTATCCGTGGAAGTACCAGTGGCAAAATCTCCATCTGGTGTTCTTATATTGTATCTATTTAGTAATAATGTTTTTGCTTCTGTTATGGTAATGAATAAGTTAACCATTGCATATTCAGTAAATTCACAATTGAAAAGAACAATGACATTAATCGTGCCAGGTTTATAGTTTTTCTTAATACCTTTAGTAAAAGGGGAAATGATGTTTGAAAGTCCTGCAGTAATCGCAAGCGTATAATTAATATCCCCGGCTTTATCGTTCACGATTACTGCGTTTTTCATCTTCACTGCTGTCAATAAACCGATTGTAGAATCAGATAAGTTATATTTTTTCTTAATAGGAATAATAACATTTTCAAGGGTTGTATGTTGAAAGTCTAAGGGAACATGTTGATTCACGATATACTTAGTTTGTATCCTTCCTCCATTTATTGCGGCATTACTGAGACATTCAAGCTTATTTTTTGAAATAAATGTAATGCTTTTTTCTTCGACAATTATTTCTAGATTCGGTATTTCACTATCAACAAAAGTTTCATTCACTAATACCACCTATAACACAAGAAGATTAATTAACAATATAACAACAACGGATAAGATAATACTAAACATTATTGTTGTCAAGACCACAATTCGAAAGGAGCTTCTGATATCCTTAATCTTGAGTTCGTGCTTTTGAAAACCAAGCTTGTACTTACCAATTTTTTCTAGTTGGATTCCTAATAATCCTGCCATCGCCCCCATGGTCCATCCGGCATTTATACTCTCAAGACTATTTCTTTGGGATTTGAGGATTTCTACGGCGTTTTTAACATCTTTTCGTAACAGTTTTCCAGTTATAAGCATTATTAAGACCGTAAGTCGTGTGGGAATGTAATTAGACATATCATCCATTCGCGCTGAAAACCAACCGATATTGATGTTATCTTCGTCTTTATATCCCACGATGCTATCGGCAGTGTTTATTATTCTAAAGATATATGCAGAAGGAATTCCTATTAACAGAAAATATATATTATCGTAAATAAAAACAAAAATTAAAATACCAATAAAGCTACCAACTAAATAAAACCAAATTACACTAGTAACTGCGTCTGTTGAACTCTCAGCAACACATTCCACTGCTGCTGAGATGATATGAGATTCCTTAATTTCCTGTGTATCGCGCCTGACGATTAATGATAGCTGCGATCTAGCATTATCCAAATTCTCATCAGCTAAAGATCGTCCTATCGCTAATGTAGCTTGACCTAAAGACTTGAGAGCGAATGACCATTTTAATAAGAAACCCATTACGAAAGAATATAGGAGTATTACTGTAAAGGACGATATCTGCCATTCTTTAATAAATATTTCATAAAAAAAATCCCAAATAAATACTTGAAGTAATAAAATAGGAAGCAAAAATATGATTATTACACATATTAACAAAAAAACACCTAAAAATTTGTCTAATCTTGGTTTATTGGTTTTTAGCTTGCGCTTGAAAAAGCTGATTGTTTTCCCAATTAACATTACAGGATGGTATCTTGTTTTTGGATCACCTATTAGTAGATCGATCAAAAAAGCAAATAATAAAGTAAATGTAATTATAAGAGAGAGAGAGTTTCTAAAAAGTTCTATATTCATTTATTTCTTCCACCTATAAACCCAATTCGGCAAGTATTTGTGCAATATTTATATTTTCTTTAACAGAATGTGCCAATTTTTGGATATTTGTTTCTATAATGTCGTTATAACTCTGTTTTTCTACCTTAACATTTGTTCGGTTTTTCTTTTTAGCTAAAAATCGGATAAATTCTTTTCTAAACCGATCATTATTCCAAATACCGTGAATAAAGCTCCCAAAAACATTATTTTGCTTATTTATTGCACCATCAAAAGTATTATTGGTGCCGTTCTTAACTTGGAGAAGAGGTATTGCTCCATCTAAATAGGTTATTTTCCCCATGTGAATTTCATATCCTTCAATGGGTATGCCCTTAAAGAGAGAAAAGCCAATTATTTCCGAACAAACTTGTCGTGTTATTTTCTCATATGCAAGAAATTCGGTTTTTATGGGAAGAAATCCCAATGCTTTGTATTCGTTATCAGATTCTCCTTCTATTGCCTTGTCGAGAATAGAATTACCTAGCATTTGATAACCACCACAAATTCCAGCAATTAAAGTACCTGATTTTATTAAAGAATTTAACTTCGCTGAAAATCCTTTTTCATTCATCCAAAGTAAGTCTTTTACAGTATTTTTTGTTCCAGGAATAATTACGAGATCTGCGTTGTTTAAATCTTCAGGTTCTGATATGTAAGAAACTTGAATTTCAGGTTCCCATTCTAATGGCTCAAAATCGTTGAAGTTCGAAATTTGCGGTAATTTAATGACTTTTATTTTTATATTTCCTTTTTTTTTTCCTTCATTTAAAGATACCGAATCTTCTGCGGGTATTCGCAGGTCTTGAAGATACGGTAAGACACCAACGCACTTTTTCTCGATTAAAAGCTCAATTTGATCTATACCATCCTTCAACAATTCATTATTACCTCTAAATTTATTGATAACAAAGAATTTAACCAAATCTTGCTCATCCTTTGGAAGCAATTTTATTGTTCCATAAATAGAAGCGAACACCCCCCCACGGTCAATATCTGCGCATAATAGAACAGGTGCTTTCGATAATTTTGCCACATACATATTAGCAATGTCTCTTTCCATTATGTTTATTTCCGCTGGGCTCCCAGCACCTTCAATAACAATAATATCGTTATTTTTTTGAAGATTATTAAGTGCTATTTTAATGTAGGGAATCAATTGAGGAATATGGTCTCGATAATAATTCCCTACCGTGTAATCCTTATATGGTTTTCCCATAAGAATTATTTGTGAAGATTCTTCTCCTTTAGGTTTTAATAATATAGGATTATGTTCTGCAATTGGTTTAGTCCTTGCGGCTATAGCCTGTACAATTTGAGAGCGGGCAATTTCTTCACCTGTTTCGTTCACATAAGAGTTTAAAGACATGTTTTGAGATTTGAATGGTGCAACACGATATCCCATATCACTGAATATCCTACACAAGGCAGTAACTAACAAGGATTTCCCCACATGGGATGCTGTACCTTGGACCATTATTGTCTTACATTTATTTTTATCATTCATTTTCTTCTTTGACTATTTTTTC
>JBHLMB010000411.1:0-2195 GCA_048938565.1 Promethearchaeota archaeon
AATGAAGGTATTCATGAAAGAAAAAAATATTGTTGTTACAGGTGGGGCTGGTTTTATCGGTTCTAACCTAGTTAAAAAACTGGCTGATACAAATAATGTTATCGTAGTCGATGATCTTTCAACAGGATATATAAAAAACATTCAAAATCTTATAACCTCAAAAAAAATAGAATTTATCAATGGCTCAATAACCGATTTGGAATTACTGCAAAAAACTTTCAGAAATGTAGATTATATATTCCATGAAGCGGCAATTCCATCAGTCCCTCGCAGTATAAAAGATCCTTTGAAAACCAATGTCGTGAACGTACAAGGTACTTTGAATATTTTAATCGCAGCTAGAGATAATTATGTAAAAAAGGTAGTCTACGCTTCATCAAGCAGTGTCTATGGTGATACACCAAAACTACCTAAAAAAGAAGATATGACTCCAAATCCCTTGTCACCCTATGCAGTAAGCAAACTCACTGCAGAATATTATTGTGATATTTTTACGCAGATATATAATTTACCAACGATATCCTTACGGTATTTTAATGTATACGGACCTTGGCAGGATCCTACCAGTGAATACGCTGCAGTGATTCCAAAATTTATCATGAATGTATTACATGATAAATCTCCTATTATCTATGGTGATGGAGAACAAACTAGAGATTTTACATTTGTAGATGATGTTGTTTCTGCTAATATCCTCGCTGCAGAGAGCACCTCAACTGGTATTTATAATATAGCGGGTGGGAAACGAATCTCAATAAATGAGTTAGCTCTATTGGTAATAAGAACATGTCAAAAAAAGTTAAAATTACAGTATCAAAGACCCCGGAGTGGAGATATTCTTCATTCTCTTGCTGATATTACTCGTGCGAAAGAGATGTTTAACTATAAATCTACATTTAGTATTGCTGAAGGTATCGGAGAGACGATAAGATGGTTTCAAATACAAATGTAATGGACAAAATCATATGCGTTGTAGGATTAGGTTATGTAGGGTTACCTTTAGCTGAGGAGTTCTCAAATCACTTTGAGGTCATAGGTTTTGATATTAATGAAGAAAAAATAAAAACATTTAAACAAGATTATAGCAAATTTGAGATTACCTCAAATCCCAAAAAAATAAAGGAAGCTGATGTTGTTATTATAGCGGTTCCTACACCAATTACTAAATCTCAACAACCTGATCTGATTCCAGTTGTATCTGCTTCTGAAATAGTTGGTCGTAATCTCAAAAAAGGTGCGATTGTTGTATTAGAATCTACAGTTTATCCGGGTGTTACTGAAGAAATTATGGCTCCTATATTGGAAAAAGAATCTGGTTTAAAAATTGGAACAGAATTTAAGATAGGGTATTCGCCTGAACGTGTGAACCCCGGGGACAAAGATCATACCATAGATAAAATTAATAAGATTGTTTCAGCAATGGATGAAGAATCAACCGAAGAACTAACAGAAATATATGGAAAAATAACTACCGTTTATAAAGCTCAAAGCATAAAAATTGCGGAAGCCGCGAAAGTAATTGAAAATATTCAAAGAGACCTAAATATAGCGTTAATGAATGAACTTTCATTGATATTTTACAAGATGAATTTAGATACTAAAGCTGTTTTAGATGCTGCATCTACGAAATGGAATTTTATTCGATTTTCGCCAGGACTTGTTGGGGGACATTGTATCCCCGTGGATCCATATTATCTTGTCTATAAGGCAAATGCACTTGGTTATCATGCACAAGTTATTCTTGCTGGTAGGGCAATTAATGATTATATGCCTAAACATGTTGCTCAACTGACGATAAAGTCATTGAATGATGCGGGTAAAATCATTAAAGGCTCTAAGGTTCTTATTATGGGATTAACATTTAAAGAAAACGTTGATGACACTAGAGAAGCACCTGTAAAAGATATAATTAAAGAATTAAAGGAATTTCAATGCGAGATATATGGCTACGACCCCATGATTAGTAAAGACGATATAGAAAAATTCGGGATTACAAATTTAGATGATTTACACAAAATTCAAGTTGATTGTATCATCATTACAGTGGTTCATGATGTTTTCAAAACAATATCCTTAGAAAATTTAATGGCCATGATGGAAAAAAAACCAATATTAATAGATATCAGAGGTTTTTACAGTGAGGAAGCAAAAAAAAGAAATATTATTTATCAAAAACTATAACAGAGTTATTTACT
>JBHLMB010000411.1:2205-3731 GCA_048938565.1 Promethearchaeota archaeon
AGGAAGTTTTGGGAATTTATTAGATTCAAATTAATATCTCACTTTGCTAAACAAAATTTTTGTCATAAACTAAAAAAAGATAATTTAATAAATGATAAAATTCAAATCTCATGAATATTACTTTTTCCATGTTATTAAAAAGACGTCACCGAGATCGCAGATTTTATTTATATTCTTAAAATCCTCATAAGATAATATGGACACAATTTTTTGGAAAGTTAGAAAGGATTTTATTTGTTCAAATTCTAAAAAATTTACATACAAGTCTTTATAAATGATTGCCAAATCAGATTTATTAAAAAAATCCTTTGTTGTAATAGGATTTTTCATCCCTCCTTTCGCAAAATCAAACCGTTGTATATCATAAATTGCATCTCCCACCCCAATATATCCATAATAAGGTTTTGAAATAGTAATTGTTGTTGCTATTGCATATTCTTTTTCAGAGGCTCTTCCATCTAAAGGTCCTTCACCTGTATAGTAAGTAGGATCTATATTATAGATATTAAAAATTAAGAACGAAGTTATAATTACTACAATTATTTTTCTTATATTAATATTAGTTAAATTAAAGATAAGAATAGAGAGAGGAACTGCTCCAAGGAGCCAACCAACTGGTAAAAATCTATCAGGATAGATTAATGAACCCAAAAGAAAAAGAGAAACACTTCCAAGACCTAAACAAAAAAATAAAAAAAATGTAAAAGATACATTTTCTATTATTTGTTTTTGTTTTTTAAAAAATATCGCAAAAAATAGGATTAATGCCAAAATTACATGGAAGAAAAAAAACCCGTAAACGAGAATATTTCCCCTTAATGTAGCAATTGTTGTGTCTATACCAATTTTTTGTGCATAGCTTGCAAATTCTTTTAATCCAGTTGATTCAAGATAAATTTTAAAAAAATCATTTATTATCCCTGGCGTAAAATAACACCAATAAAAGATTATAGCTAATAATAATATGATAAAAAAAACATTGATATTAATTTTATTAAAGTTAAAATTTGGTTTATTCCTTAAGATGATAGGTATTATTTTCGAAGATAGAATAAAAATAAGAAGCATTATAATAAGCATCAAAGATGTAAAATGATGTGAGAGTACAACCACAGGAATTAAAAAAAAGGATAATGCCAATAAGCGGTGATCATCTTTTTGTTTAGCATTATATAAAACAAAGAAAAATAAAATAAAAAAATACAACGCATAACTTTCTCTAACAAATAACGATTCGAAGCCTATAAATTTAGGGATAGTACCCACAATCAAACAAGATAATAATGCTGCTTTTCTATTTTTATAAAGAGTATATACGAACAAAAAGATAGATATGGCAATAATTGATTCAATAAAGGACGGAAGAATTTTTGCAACTAATAAAGGATCTATTTTTATGATGATTGTAATAAATGAAGTAAAAAGATGTAACAACGGCCACCCAGATACATCAGAATTAGGATTGATCACAAAATAATTACTGTTTATAATTGTTTTTAAAAAATTATAATCTCTATATGAATCAC
>JBHLMB010000412.1:0-312 GCA_048938565.1 Promethearchaeota archaeon
GGATTCAGGAAATCTGCAATGGAGTGATTCAAAGACCGTTTTAAAAATTCTCAACGAGGAAATTAGGCACGGAACTGAGAAGGGAAAGTTATACGGTAACGGAGTAATGAATATAGGGATGGCTTTAAAGGCAGAGCGAGTGCCTCAAGTTAAGGGTCAAGGCTTATCTGCTTATGACCCCAGAGTATTCAAGGCAATGAGCATTACTTATGCAACATCTCCAATGGGAGCCGATCATACAGCTGGTCCTGCCATTGTCGGGAGGAAAGCATATCAGGACAAGGAGTACGGAGAATATTTCGAAAACGAAAA
>JBHLMB010000412.1:322-3730 GCA_048938565.1 Promethearchaeota archaeon
TAGATTCAATGGGTTGTTGCTATTTTATAGGAGTAAATTTTGAAACGATTGATCTTTTAACGAAGGCAGTAAACGCAATGTATGGAACCAAGTTATCAAGCGATGATTTGGCAAATATTGGAAAAGATATTTTAAGAATGGAAATTTTATTTAACGAAAAAGCTGGATTGACAAGAGAAATGAATAAATTACCAGAATTCTTTCGAGAACAATCGTCTAATCCTCTTGAACTTAAAATTACATATTCAGAAGAAGAACTTAAGAATTTTTGGAATCGCTTAATTTAAGATTGGTTGTTATGAAATCTGTTAAAGAACTATTTGAGGGGATGCTTTCAGAAAAAGGAATTAGAATAATTTCTCAAAACGAAAAAACATACCTACTTGAAAATAAAGGCCTTGAATTACAAGTAAATATCGAAAACATTGAGAAAAATTATATAAGAGATAAAGAACCAGAAATTGTTAGCTTTTTCGTCAATCAAATATTCAATGTACAAGAAGTCCCCAAAGATTGGAAAGATGTTGCAAGTCGAGTTTATTTCTCGTTAGAGCCTTGGTATTATGATTTTGGAGACACGATTTACGATAATATCACGGAGTTTACATGCATTGTAGCCGTATATGTTCACGAAAACGAGAGTAGAATTTCTTGGATAACAAATGACATATTAAATAGTTGGAATGTTGACATGAAAGAATTAAAAGATACAGCTAAAATCAACATGGTAAATTTACTAAATACCATTTATAAATAAAAGTATTGAATTTCCAAAATAAACAAATTTTATGTTTTAAAACGAATTCTTTATTAAAAGCCTCTTTAATATTAAGTCCAAATTTAAAAGAAAGAGTAAAAAGTTTTATTGAATGGCCTATATTAGCACTTGTTCCTTGTAGGGATTTTGTATATGTAATTTCCGAAGAAAACATCGATTTAGTTGAAAAACTTGGAAGTATCGTTTTAAAAGAATATTCTCAATCTGGTTATCCCATAACAACTGAAGTTCTAAAAATATCTGATGATGACATTAATGTAATTGGTAAATATAGAAAAAACGAATCTTAAAAAATAAAAATAGAAATAAATTTGAATAAGAAGCTAGATTAATTTAATCTTTTCAATTGCGATTTTAGCCTTTTCCCTTACGAATTCCCATTTATCATTTAAAAGCCCCTCTAATCCTTTCATTGATTTAGAGGAGCCTATCTCGCCTAATGCCTCTGCTGCTTTTGCACGAACTGCCTTAGAATCGTCTTTTAATAAATGTAAGAGAGGATCAACTGCCTTGACTTTGCCTAATTTTCCAAGCGCTTCAGCGGCGCTAGCTCGAACGGTTGGTTTAGGGTCGTTAAGAAGTTCAATAAGTGGTAATTCAGCTTTAACATCTTTTAGATAACCTAAAGAATGTGCTACTTCAACTCTAATTTGTTCATTATTACTCTTAATAAGTTCTAAAAGAGGATCTACCGCGGTTGTATTGTACACGAGTCCAAAGAATTTTACAGCTTCTTTTAAAATCTTGTTTTTTGATTCTGTTTTCAGGATTTCAATAATGTCTGGTGTTGGTTTTGATTTTCCTATAAAACCTAGGGCTATAATTGATTCCTTCCGGATTAAGGCATCTTCATGTTTGAGGGTCTCAAGTAATGGATCTATGGCTTTTTCATCACCAATTAATCCCAATGATTTTATGGCTTCCCTTTTAACGATAATGTCTTCGTCTTTAAGCGATTCAATTAATGAATCCACGGCTTTAACGCTTCCAATTCGTCCAAGAGCATCTACTGCTGAAATTCGAACATCAATACTACTATCTTTAAGTTTCTTTATCAAGGGATCTACTGCCTTATCGTCTCGAATCTTTCCAAGGGCATCTGCTGCCTTAGATCTCACTACTGTGCTAAGATCGTCCAATTTTTCTATCAATGGATCGATGGCTTTAGAGTCTCCTAAGTTCCCTAATGCTACTGCAGCATCAGCTCTTATGGTGGTATCTGTATCTTCCAGTAGTGATATTAATGATCCAGTTGCTTCCTTATCTCCAATATTTCCAAGCAAAACGGCTACGTCTCCGCGTACTTCAGAATCATCCTCTTGAAGGGCCTTGACTAGTGGTGGAACAGCCTTTTTATCCCGGATATTTTTAAGAGCCGATTCAGCTAAATTTTTTATTTCTGGATTTTCGTGTTTTAACATTTCAACTAAAGGCTCAACAGCTTGTGGTGACCCTATTTTTTCTAATGCAATAATTGTATTTTCCAAAACTAATTGATATTCGCTTGTTTTAAGTTTTTGAATTAATGCGTCAACAGCTTTATCATTACGTGTCTTTCCAAGAGCCTTTGCAGCGTCAGCTTGAATAAAAGATATGGGATCATCCAATGCGTCTATTAATGCTGGAATGGCTTTTGGATCTTTTAGCATTCCTAGTGATCTAATTACCGCACTTCGAACAATATCGTTTTCGTCATCGATAATTTGCAATAGCGGTTCCACATTCCTTGGATTTTTAATCCATCCAAGTGCCCATGCGATTTCCGATTTCACTTCCTTAGATTTTTCTCTCTTAAGAGCTTGTATTAAAGGTTCTATTGCTTTATTATTCTTCGACCACCCTAAAGCCCAAGCCGCCTTTCCTCTTATTTCAGAATTCTCTTCATTTTTTAAAACGACAATCAAGTGATCGATTAGTTTATCATCTTGAGTAGTTTTTATAAATTCAAGTGCCTTGCTTCGAGTGATATCATCATCACTTTTCATGGCTTCAATAAAGGGTTCGGTGCCCCATTTTTCGCTCAATTTTCTCAATGCTATTCTTGAGGTATCCGATAACGAAATGTCTTCGTGGTTTAAAAATTGTAATAATGTTTTTATAGAATTTGCCTTCCCAACATCGCCTAAAGCCTTTATAGCTTCTTTCTGGCAAACGAAAGAAGTATCCTGAAACTTTTGTATTAAATAATCTGAGGCTCTTGTATCACCCATTTTACTCAAAGCCCAAGTTGCGTTTTCTTGAATTTCGGGATCTTTGTTGTTTAAAGCTTTAGATAATTTTTCAATAGCGATTTTATCTTCGACTTTTGGAAGATCTCCTTCTAAGGGAATGGGTAAAACCATGTTAGTCCCGTTTAAAATCTTTCCTACTCCTAATAATCCGTTTTTATCAGCAATTTCACCGACAGCCCAACTTGCTTTCTTCCGAACACTATTGTTTTCGTCTTTTAATGCTCTTATAAGTGGAACCAATGCTCTATGATCACTAATTCGTCCTAAAGCCTCTGCCGCTTCTTCTCTTCCAGCACGATATTGTTCATTTAGCAACATTATTAAAGGAACGACAGCACGAGAATCTCCAATCATTCCTAAGGCCCATGCTATTTTTCCATTCGATTGGTTGTTATTTGA
>JBHLMB010000413.1:0-3727 GCA_048938565.1 Promethearchaeota archaeon
AATAATAATTTCAAACCTATACATTAAACCGTTTTTTACGATAATTCATTGAATGGAATGATGATCTTGTTGTCAATCGTGTAAAATCGAGATTAATGATTTTTTTTTACATCAAGAACGATTATATCATTTATTGAAATCAAACAAATGAATAAAATGATGGAATGAAGGTTTAGATATTTTTTGGAATAGTTCAGGATATCTGTTCCATTTTTGTAATCATTTATATTATTTATAATATTCCAAGTAATTGATCAGAGAATTATGAACTTAGAAGAACAAAGAGAGATATTTAACATTTTTCATGATGGAACAATAATAAATGTTGAAAGACAAGATTCAGATATTTTGCTTAAAATAGATATTGAATATATAGCTCAAATACTAAATGAAACTTATAAATTCTTTTATCTAAAACTTATTAATTGTAGATTTTTTAAATTTGTAGATTGGGACGATAACGAGATAATTGATAATTTAGTAATGATTTCAGAAATGGAACCTGAAATATTAAGCTGTGATGTAGTTTTAGATGGTGTAAAAATTTTTTGTATATTATCAATGGTATCTGGGGGTGCGATTCATTTTGAAGCAGAGCATATTAAAATTTACGATCATGCCAAAATTGAAATTTCATTAGACAAATTGGTTTCATCGTGTGAAGAATACTGGAATAATTCTAACTTATAGAAGCAACACATTTCTTATCATTTCTTGAAACTTTAAAACGAAGCGTATCCTATAACGCAGCGAATATTTTTACTCGCTTCTATATCTTCTCTTCTCTCATATAGCTCCTGCAATTATTCCATTCCCTTTAAAATCATTCGAGTGTATTTCTCCGACTTCTAGTAGGCTAACCAGTCGTAATCATCGTGTCCTCCATGGGTATCGTACGCAAACAACTCAAAATACCATTCGTAAGGATTTATATCAAATCCATTCGTTTCCGTATAGATTGCTTTAATCGTGAATTTATTTTGCTCCTTTTTTACAAACTTATCGATAAATTTTGCAACTTTTTCAGGATCATTCGTAAAATCTAAGCTTGTTACAATGTGAAATGGCGAATCAGGGAGCTTATTGAGCTCTTCGCAAGTTCGCTTGATGCAATAATCTATCTCTGCTTTTAATAAGTGCGGTTGTAATTCCTTATACGCAAGATTTCTCCATCCCATTAAAATCACCCTGTCAAAATATTTCTCAATCTTTTATCGTTATTTCTCAACGATGGCATTCAATAATCATGGTTAATATCAATCACTATATAAAAGCATGGGGGGATTTAATGCAGTATTTTCAAAAATCTCGAATTCTTTATTAATACATATAATAAATAGAATTAATCAATAATTTGTCGTACTGCTTGTATTTTTTAACCTTAGATAATTAAAAATAAAAATGATCAAGCAGATATTATTCTTGAAAATAAGTAAACGATAAAAGAAAAATGACATCCAATATAGACGAAATTGGAAAAAAAGCATTAGAACTTTCCGCTCACGATCGAGCATTACTAATACGTCAACTATTAGAAAGCATTGAAGAGGGAGAAGAAGAAAAGGATGCTGAGGAATTATGGGCTAAAGAATCAAAGATTAGACATGATCTATACAAACAAGGAAAAACTTCAGAGAATCCTGTAGACAAAGTTTTTAGAAATGCAAGAAACAAGTTGAAATGAGAAAGATCACTTTTATTTTAGAAGCTGAAGAAGAAATGAATTATTCAGCTCAATATTATAACCAACAAGCCTCAGGATTAGGATTTGATTTTTTAAAAGAAATAGAAAAATCACTTCTAAGCATTGAAGAAAATCCTGAAAGATACCCTCTTTGCGAAATAAATATTCATAAATTTAATGTTAAACGATTCCCTTTTTCGATATTTTATGTTTTTGAAAAAGAATTAGACAAGATAGTAATCCTTGCCATTGCTCATCAGAAGAGAAAACCTAATTATTGGAAATATAGAGTTTAATTCTCAAAAAGGAATTGCAGAACAGATATATTAGAGCAAAATTCATTGATTATATTTCAAAATCCTTTATCATTAGTAAAATTAAAATAAAAGATAAGCATTTCTGGAGGGGCAGGAATTCTTAAAAAATATGTTTCTTGAGATTATAATGGAAATAATCATAAATTTATAATTTTTTAATATATGGGGCTAAAAGCAGGAACTCATGATAAATGAAGAGAATGGTGAATTTTTACGAAACAAGCAAAACTAAATCTAAAAAACTTATTAGGAGGGAAGAATCTAACCTTCTTGATTGGTTCTGGCTGTTCGATTGATGCTCCTTCGTGCTTGGCAGATGGTCGCACGATGGTCGAAGCTATTGTGAATTATGCTTGTGCGAAATCTGAAGTTAATAAAGTTCTGGAAATAAAATCTTTACGATTTGAAAAGTTAATAGAACTCTTTAGAAATTATTTGGATGAGAACTTGAGGATAATAGATTATTATGGTGAAACAGTGGAACCTAACCTCCATCATCTATTTTTGGCAGAACAAATAAAAAAGGGAAATTTTATAATGACAACTAATTTTGATTTCTTACTTGAATGTGCGCTCATTAATTCAAAAGTGCCTGTTGAGAAGATAATACCCGTTATTACAAAGAAAGACTTCACGAAATTTGCAAATCCACAAAAATTATCTGAAGAAGGAAAGAAAGCAATTTATAAGATTCATGGATCGACAAAAAACATGATTTCAGGAGAGGATACGAGAGAGACTCTCTTATTGCAACCATACAAGCGTTTGGATCGGGCAAGGAAGGCGATAATGTTTTCAAGTTGAACCCTTTAAGCGACCCTTGTTTGATAATATATCGTGCGATCGCTCGCTCGTTGTAATGGGATATTCTGGATCTGATGACTTTGACATCGTGCCTACATTAAAAGTAATAAAAGGCCTTCGCAATCTAATCTGGATAAATCACGTGAATGATGATAAAGGAAAAGAAGTAATCCATGAGATCGATGAATCCACCCGATTAAAAGAAGACCCCCTCGTTTCTGATCCCATGCAGCACGATCTTAAAGAAGGGAAAACAGAAACGAAAATGAATAAAAATATGGACGATGCATTTGCACGAGCCCAAAGGAAATTAAATAACTTCTTAACTTCAGGATTAGATAATCTCGTGCTTGAGAAAGGAATGAAAAACAAAGAAAAAGAAAGAACTGAGATCGAAGCAACAAAAATTAATAAAATGCTTATAGAAATATATAGAAACCAGAATGCGAAGCAAGTTTATCGCGTGGATGTAAATACGACAAGAATGGTTGAGGAGTTAGGGAATATAAATAGATATGCCGATATTAAAAATAATCCCATGACTCCCCAGCAATGGCTTGAAAAAGTCGTGCCCGAACCAAGCAAATTTGTTCAACATGTCATTCCTTTTGAGCTATATATGGAACTGAACATGATTAAAGATGCGACAAGGTGTTGTAAGGAGATGCTCGCTATTTCAAAACAATTAAAAGAAGAAAAATGGAGAGAAGAAGCTCTAAATAACATGGGGGTGATTTTTTTTAAGAGAGCTACCACACATGAACTTCGATGGCAAGAAGGAGATTACCATTATCAAGAGACTGAACCTTTATTAGAGGAAGCTTTGAAAAAATTTAAGGAAGCGCTAGATATTGCCGAGCGAATTGAAGACTTTCAAAATAAAGTCTCTTTTTTAAACAATATTGGAGGTATCTTCCAGTAC
>JBHLMB010000414.1:0-3724 GCA_048938565.1 Promethearchaeota archaeon
AATCTTTAGTTCTCCATGAATCTGAAACAGGAAAATTACATCGATAACCTGCTTCAAAATTTTTTTTATAATAAGTATGACTAGGGGGATATTTTCTTGACTTAACCTTAAAATTTTTTATATCCTTTGTCCACTAAATAACAATAGAATATAAGCAGCTGTCAAGGATAGTTCTTAAAAGAAGCTTCTAGACCTTTTATTAAAGCAGTGAGTAGCTCGTTAGTAGGAACTAAAATATTTAATTCCCTTGCGTATTCTACAATCCTCCCGTTAATATAATCTATCTCTGTTTTTTTACCCTTCAAAACATCTTGTAGCATGGAATTCTTATTTGAATGAGTTTTATTTGCTACATTATAGGTTATATCGATATAATCCTTGTTGGGTAGATCAATACCTTTTTTTTCCGCCACTACAAGCGCTTCCTTAATGGCCTTTGACATTAGTTCCTTTAAACTTTCGTTATGCAATAATTCCCCATTTGTAAGACGCGTCAAGGCTCCAAAAGCGTTGATACCAATGTTTATTAAAATTTTTTCCCAGCAATCCTTGAGTATGTCTCTTACGATAAAAGTCTCTAGAGTAGCTTCGCATAATAACTCTTTCAAAAGCTTTAAAACATCAATATTTGGTTTGTCCATAATATTTTGAAAAGGGAAGCCTACTTTTGTAACTCCAAAACCCGTGTGGTAAACACTACCTGCCTCTTCTTTAAACGCTCCATTTGTAGTAATCATTCTAATAATGCAGTTTTCGTCAAAAAATGACTTCGCAACATCCTCGTTTCCTATACCATTTTGCAAGAGCACCAAGTAATCGCTCATTCTGAGTATCTCCTCATACTGACGCAGTGAAGGTTCTATATCGTAGGTTTTAGTTGTTAAGAATACGAAATCAAACTTAAGAGATAAGTGATTTCTCTCTAGATCTTCAGGACATTCAAACGCTTGGATATTTTTAATTATTATAGTTTCTTTGTTATTTTTCAACAATAAACCATTATTTTGAATGGCATTAACGTGCTCTTTCCTTCCAAATAGAACAATCTCAATGGAATATAAATCAGATTCAATATTTGCAAGATAACCTCCAAACAACAATCCTATTGAACCGGCTCCTACAATACCAATCCTTATTTTTTTTTATCAGGCAATTATATTACACGCGTGAGATTATTTTTGCTTTTCCCATTTCTTAAGGTATGTCACTTCAGAAAGCGTAGAACCTCTTTTAATTTCTTCCCTATACCGATTTTCTTTCTCTAAAACATCAATAGCTCGATTGACCATTTCTTGAGCCTTCTTTCTGGGAATAACTACCACTCCAGAATCGTCTCCAATGAGCCAATCGCCTGGCTCTATTTTTTGGCCTGCGCATTCGATGCTTACATTAGTTTCGCCCAATCCTCTAGGTTCACCTGCAGTTGGAGTAAAATGTCGAGCATACGCAGGAAACTTGATCTTCCGTATATCTTCAATATCTCGTATGGCCCCATCAATGACGACTCCTGATATTCCTTTAACCTTACAACTCCACGAGGCTAATTCTCCCCAAACGGCAATATCCCCTTTACAAGCATCTATGACTATTACGTCTCCAGGTTGCGCTTCCTCAATTGCCTCTACAGGCTTGCTCCAATCGCCGTTATAGGTCCTTACGGGATATGCAGGACCTACGAATTTTAAAGGATGCTCTTCCGTGCCGATCCAAACGGGCTTCAATCCCTTCATTTCCCCGCTTCTATGCATTGCATCTGAGACATTTGATGCTGAAACTTTCATAAAGGCTTCTCTGAGATGTTCCTCATCGTATTTCTTGAAGTGGTCCGTTTTTACTACTTTTGCAGATTTTATAGCTTCTTTTATTTTTTTTGCAGATTCTTCAGGATTTTCAGATTTATACAGGGCACCCCCTACTATAATAACATCTACGCCTAATTCTTTTGCTCTTCCTGCAGTTTCACTGTTGATACCACCTGCAATCGCTAACCACGTTGTTGGTTGTAATTTTTCCTTCAAAATAGTAGCAACATCTAGAGTTTTTTCTCCACCATAAATTACTTGCTGGTCAACTCCAATATGAGATATGATCATATCAACTCCCAAGGATTCCAATTCTAAAGCCCTTTCTACTAGCCTGTCTGAGGGAATATCAATTGTATCACAGCCAAGCATTACTCCATATTTCTTTGCAGCTTCGACCGCTTCAGTGACTGATGTGTTATCGCTTCCGCCAAGCATAAAAACTACATTTGCTCCTGATTTTGCAGCAATCTCAATTTCAACAGAGCCCCCATCTGCTGTTTTCATATCAGCAACCAGAACGGTATTAGGAAATTTTTTATGTAATTCCCTCAAGACATTCATTCCTTCGGACTTAATTAAGGGAGTACCAGCTTCTATCCAATCTACACCGCCTTTTAATGCCTCTTCTGCTATTTGTAAAGCTCTATGAGTATTAATCAAATCCAAGGCAATTTGAAGGTACGGATCGTTTTCTCGTTTTCTCAACAAATAAATCACGAATTTAATATTATCTGATTTATGACAAATAGAAGAATGATCGATAAAAGATAATTGTTATCATTTAAATTCTTTAAAGTTGGTAATGCAAATATTAAAACATCGCATTATTCAAGATGTATGATTTCAGGACCTTTATTGTTGATTGAGGTTTTCATGATTGTTATATTGGGGCCTTTGGATTTAAAAATTTTCTTTACATCGTTTTCATCCTTTTTTTCACAGATGGCGTATATTGATCTTCCCAATTGGTTCATGCTAGCACCTATGATGTTTAAATCGTTTAATTCGTCCATTAGATTCTTTGTATTGTCGAGTTTGAGTATTTCCATAATCTTAGTTTCATTTACAAATTCCATTGATGCTCTCATAAATGTTTCGAGGTTTGGATTATCAAGCAATTTTATTAAAGCTTTGCTTCCCGCTTGTTTAATTTTTTGATTTAAAACTGGATCAGTTAAAATTGATTTTGTATGTATCATTCCAAAAGTCCCACAATAAATTACCACATCGGAGGGAAAATCGATGTTTTCTCTTGAGCAGGGGTATCCTGGTTCTTTTAAAATGCATAAACCACCTCCCAATTGTCCGCATATAGTACCTAAACCCGTTCGATTCTCGACTTCCGCTACATGTGCTATTCTTCCACATTCTAACTTGCTTAATTTCAAGTTTAAGATTTCATTAAGACCATATATAGCGCCTAGTGCTCCCGATCCGCTAGCACCATATCCACATCCTACAGGTAGGTCAAAAAAATGACTAATTTCCAATCTTACTTGATTTTTAATTAATTTTTTTATTTTATTAAAGATTGAATAGGTTGTTTCTGCTTTTTTGTTTAATTCTTCACCATTTATTCTAATCAAGCACTCGGAGTTAATAATCGAATCAAGAGGCTCACATATTATTTCCGTGCGCCCTATAGCGTTTAAATTGAAGCCTGCACCTCTTGAACCGATTTTTTCAGGAATGGAACTAACTTGATCTACTATTTCAAAAAATCCAGAAATCCGGTGAGGCACCTCAACAATAATTTTTTTCTTACTCATGTGTAAATGTCTTCCAAATAATTATAATTTAAGGTTCCAGTCTTCACAAAAACTAATTATAAATCTCTTAAGTTTTTTTCGAATTTCTTTATCAGCCTATAATTAATTATAGAATCTTTATTGCTTATCTTTCACGAGTCTTGATTAGAC
>JBHLMB010000415.1:0-3724 GCA_048938565.1 Promethearchaeota archaeon
AACCAACTTCGTAGAGTTGGAATGTGTGGTCTCGGAGTTGGACCCATCGGTTCCCATTCTGTTTCATCACCCATTGAAACTTTTTCAGCAGTAAATTCAAACCCTTTGATTGACACTAATGGTCCTTTATATTCATCAATTTTGATGCGAGCTCCTTGTTTACTCATATCTCTTCAATCTAATACTTTATTTAATTAATAAGCGAATTTACATTCGTAATTAAGATTATGTTAAGATAATATCAAAAAGCTTAAAAACATTCTGAATGATTATTCAAAAGATAATTGATAAATTCAATCTTAAAATCATTTTAGAATCTATCATTTGGAAAAAAAAAAAGTAAAGGAGATTATTTTGAATAATCATTCATAACACTTTAATATTCTCCTTCTTTTTTTCTAAATTGAGTAAAAAAAAAATACACTTTAAAATTAAAAAAATGAGAAGTATATATCATATAATATTGTTTTACTCTTTCAGCTGAGCAAAATAACATTAAATATGAAATTTAAAAATGAGGGTGCGAAGCAATAAAAATGAAAAATGATAATAATAAAATTTATGAGCGACCTACTTTCATTAATTTATTACTTTTAACTTATAATTTATTTTTTCTTATAACTAAATATCTTGTAGGTATTTGGGCAAATAGTTTAGCATTACAAACAGATGCTTTTGATTGTTTAACTGATGTGGTTATGTGTATTATCGCTTTTATCGGTATTCTCTTTTCGTCAAAACAGCCCAATAAGAAATTTCCCTATGGATACTATAAGATGGAAAATCTTATCAGTTTAATAATATCGCTTTTTATTTTTTTCACAGCTTATAACATAATAATAACTGCGCTTTCAAGTATAATTGATTTTTTTAATGGAAATGAAGCGTTTATAGAATCTTCACCCGAAGTTTTTTTATTCTTGATAGTTTCCTTAATTTTTTCTTTAATTTTAACACTGTATCTTAATTTGGTCTGTAGGAAAACAAATTCACCAATTATTAAATCGGAAGCTAGAGAAAGTATAATTGATTGTTTCATTTCATTATCGGTACTTGTAGGTTTTATTGGGGTAGCTTTCAATTTTCAGGTATTGGATTCAATAGTAGCTTTGATTATATCCATTTTCATCATTAAAGGAGGGTATGATATTTTTTTAACATCCACAAAAACGTTGCTTGACGCTGTAATTGATTTCAATCAAAGAACTGAATTACTAAACATGATTGAGAAGAATCCAAAAATAAAAAAAATCGAAAAATTGGAAATAAGATCGTATGGAAAATACATCTTTTTAGAGTTAGAAATTAGTATAAATGAAGAATTTCCTATTTCGCTTTTGAATAGCCTAAAAAATTCGTTAAGTGAAGAAATAATGGAAAAATTTCCTAATATCTTCAAAATCATAATTCTCATACAAGGCAGACAAAAAAACATTTTAAAAATTGGAGTACCATTGGATAACAATAACGGATTAGAATCAAACATTTCCCTTCATTTTGGAGAAAGTCCTTATTTTGCATTTTTAGAATTTGAAGAAGGGAATCTATTAAAATCTGAAATAATCAATAATAAGTTTATAAACAAAGAAAAAAGAAAAGGTATCTTGGCAGCTGATTGGTTAGTATCCAATCAATGCGATAAAATATATTTAAAAAAAGCATTAAATCAAGGACCTACTTTAATTTTTAAAAATAATTTCATGAAAATAGAAATTATTGAAGCTAATGTATTAAAAGAAGTAATAGATATGGAAAAAAAAGAAAATCAAGCTTAAAGATGAATAAATATGGATCAAGAAGATATATTAAAACAAATCGAATCGTGCCTTGATTGCATGGCGTGTTTAGAATCTTGTGATACATATAAAGTAACCCAGGACGAATTAAAATCACCTAATGGGAGATTGAAAATATCTAAAAAGATTTTTCAAGATGAGGAGGTCTCAACCGAAGAGATTCTTGGAATGTATACTTGTACTTTATGCGCTGCTTGTAATCTAAAATGTCAACAAGAAATTAGTATTTCTGAAATTATTCATACTGCTAAAATAAAGCTCGTGGATAAAAAGTTAGGTCCTTTATCCAATCATAAAAAAATTATTCAGGGCATCATTGAAAATGGCAATTCTGTAGGTGGGAAAGCAGAAGAGCGATTAAAATGGTTGCCCGAGAAATATATTGAGCAGGAAACTTTTAAAAAAAGAAACTCTGATACTTTATTATTTTTAGGATGCATGTCTTCTTTTCGCGTGAAAGAAAGTGCACTCATGTCATATGTTATTCTTAAAAATGCTAATTATAATTTTAAGATTTTAAAACAAGAACCATGTTGCGGAGAATATATCTATTCTGCAGGTGATATTGAATTGGCTAAGAAGATCTTTAAGGAAAATATTAATCTGTTTAAAAAAATAGGCGTTAAAAATATAATCGTGACTTGCGGAGGTTGTCTCTATGCATTTGATAGCGTGTATCCTAAATATTTTAAAGACTTTGATTTTAATATAAAACACATTGTAGAAATAATTCACGATTTGGAAAATCAGGGCAAAATCAAGCTCACATCTCTTGATAAGTCAATAACCTATCATGATCCGTGTAGATTAGGTAGGAAATATAAAAAAGGACCACTTTATAATGAAACACGAGAATTATTAGAAAAGTGTGGTTTAGAAGTGAAAGAAATGACACACGATCACGATGAATGCCCTTGTTGTGGTGCTGGTTCGGGAATAAGAGGTGTTGATAGTTCTATTTGCATTAACATTGGTAAAGAATTATTTGAAAACATCCAATCACAAGAAATAGTATCCTCTTGTCCCCTGTGCGTTTTTAACTTTAGATATGTTAATTTTAAAAATCAGACGAATAAAGAAAGTAAATATATTACAGATTATATTTTTGAATCAATGAAAAAAGATTAGAAATATAATTAGATATCTAGTTCATTCAATCAATTTAATAATTCGAGTTGTACTATGAAATGTAATAGTAATATTTTCATAAAAAAAAGGTCAAATATTACAATTTCATCCATTTCAGATTGAAATGGATTTTTAATCAAAAGAAGGATGAGTAAAATGGGAGATGTTGAAAAAATAAAAAAATAACTGGAACGATTTGGGTAATAATATTAGTTTTCTTATGGATTTCTTATCCTTTCTATCCTGGTGATATCTTTTTTGGATGTGGCTGGCAATCATATGGAGCATAGCAGGGGGCGTCCTGCATTTAATATTTTATATGAGTGAGAGGGAGAAGAAACAAAAAATAGTTGGAACGATTTGGGCCATTACTTTGGTAATATTATGGGTATCCGTTCTTTCTAGGTAATATATTTCTACAGGATAATCCTGCTGAATAAT
The DNA here is from genome assembly GCA_048938565.1 of Promethearchaeota archaeon. Classification (GTDB taxonomy): domain Archaea; phylum Asgardarchaeota; class Lokiarchaeia; order Sigyniarchaeales; family SOKP01; genus FT1-020. Next base: position 3,366 of record JBHLMB010000415.1, read on the forward strand.
TTCGTTACTTTTATCGACATCGTCTTCTATTATCTGGAGCGCTCTCGGGGGTGTCATGGCTTTAGGACTTTTCATACTCAAAAAGATAAAATAACCAAAAAGAATTTTTATAGCTTATTCATTTTTTTTTTTCCTTATTTGAAAATGATAAAAAGTGGTGGACTCGGCGGGAATTGAACCCGCGGCCTTTCGCATGCCAAGCGAACGATCTTCCACTAATCCACGAGCCCATAAAAGTATTTTATTTTACTTGACTTATCATAAGAAACAAGCTTTTCAATCGTGTTTCTTATTGTTGTAATCTTTAGAATTTTTCTTGGAAAATAAATTTTGTTTTTTTTTTATCAAATTTCATTTGT
>JBHLMB010000416.1:0-3717 GCA_048938565.1 Promethearchaeota archaeon
CTTTTGGATCCATAATATCAAAAAAGAGTTAGAAGCCCTTTTTAAATTTATCTTTTAATAAACCTGATTAAATCATATTAATATAGAGAGCTAATTTTATATGATAAAAATGAGCGAGGAAATATTTTTAACAACCATTGAAAATATCACTAATATTTACAGGTTTCTTACCGAGCAAGAGCCCTCTCCCGACGATGAAATCGAGGCGCGAAACAACCTTTTGACTTTATTTCACATTGTAAGTCAAAACAATACTCGAGATGAATTAAGCAGTCTAATAGAGAGGATAATAGATGAGCTTGAAAATTGGGATACCTTAGAATTATGGTTTAAAGAGGTAACTTCTCTATCAAGCAGCATTAAGGATTTAATTAACGCAGTCAGTCAAGATTCCCCTGAAATCGAGGAACTTCCCGTGCTCACTGAAAGTTTAGAAAGTGCTAAAGTTGAATCTTCAGAAGATCCTGCTATGGATATAATGGAGATTGTTGCCCAAGTTTCTGATCAATTCAAGGATCAGATTGAAAGTCTAAAAGGTAAAATCGAAGATCTTCAAGCAGAACTCGAGAAGAAAACCGAAATGATTGCTCAAATCGAGGAAAATATAGTACAGGGTGATAATATCGGGAGTATTGTGGAAAATGATGATCTTATCGAGCAATCAACACAAATTTTTGAACCTAAAAAGCCAATTCATCCTGAAAAAGAAAGGGATCTAATCTTTGGTAAATCTCCTCCTGTAGAATCAAAAAAAATGAGACTTGAACCTCCAAAAATCCATATCCCTCTTATAAAAAGAAGAGAACCAAAGCACGATATAGAAATTGAACCTCCAATTTCGGAGACTCCTATAACTACAGATGAAAAGAGTGTTCCAGCTCCAGAAGCAGGGCGAGGAATTGAAATTCCAGATCAATATGTGCTTAAACCAGAGGTACAAGTTGAAGATTCAAAAGTCTCCGAATTAACTCCAATTCCTACTTTTGGTGCTCCTATCACAGGAAAAGAACAAAAAGTCGAATCCAGTGTAAAAGGTACTGGTGATCTAGTCCTCACACCTGTACCTACATTAAGTAAAACTGAAGGCCTGGGAGAAGAAAAGAAACCAAATATCACGGTTAAAGATACTCAAGCAAAAATTGGATTAACTCCAATTCCTACTCTCGAGAATATGGAAGAACTTGAAGAAGAGGATAAAGAGAAATCTAAAGAATTTATGACTAAAAGGCAAGAATCAATAAAAAGAGCGGGATTAACTCCAATACCCGTACAAGAATCACCAGAAATCCGAAAACAACAATCAAGACCGAAAATCAAAATTGGTGTAGAAGAGATTCAACAACCCAAATCTCAACCTCCATTGACTGCCTTGCCAATTCAAGATAGTAAAGCCTCATTAGGAACAAAAACAGCTATGAGCGCTCCAGTTGAAACAAATAAGCATAAAAAACCAAAAATCGTTTCTTCCGTTGTCGAAGAAGAAGCAACACGGTTAATTTCAAAAACGCCTGAAACATTTATATTTATGCCTGAATCGTCTAAAAAATCCTCTGAATCACCTCAATTACCAGAAAGGCCAGTAGAAACCAGCTTGGAAGAGATACCCTCAATGAATATTACGAAACCAGTAATAAAAATTGAAGATATGGATGTAGAACATCTCAAAACGAGCAAGGACGATCTTTTTAATGTATTCTCTTCGGTCCAATCTCAAGAATCTGAAAAAATCGAGTTCAACGAGGTTCCAATAGAAAAACAATTAGACGAAGAAGACAAGAAGAAAAAAAAGAAAAAGAAGAAACAAACAGAAGAAATTCCTCCCAAGGCCACATATCAAATTCCAAAAAAGGACATCGAAGAAGAAATAATTGAAGAGAGTTCTATGGATTTTGATAATCTACCTCAAGACAAGGATGTTTTATATCAGGATCTTATTGCACTTGAAGGTAAACGATATAGCATTGAGAAAAGATTCAAGGAATTAAAAGAAGAATTTTCAAATAAAAAGATAACAAAAGGAGAATTTAAAAAACAAGGCGAGCAATTGGGCATTAGACTAAAACAAATATCTGTTAGTATCAACAAAATACGAAATGCCATCTCTAAATTATAATATTTTAAAATAAGGTGGCATTTGTTGCTTATGTCTTGCTAATCTAATCATTTTTTTAACTTTTTCTACTTCTTCAATTTTCATATCGCTCGTGTCTAATTTGTTATCTAGTCTATAAATAATCTCGTCTAATATATCATATTTCATCCCAATTTCATTTTCGTCAGTTTGCCCCTCCCATAATCCCGCCGAAGGTGCTCTTTTAATTATTTCCTCTGGAATCATTAAAAGCCTGGCTATTTCTTTTACTTCGCACTTGTATAACGCTCCAATAGGCTCGAAATCAACTCCGCCTTAGCGTAAGAATTCGCATGTAATTCATAAATCGCCATATTTCGTGAAGTAGCCTATTGCTATCTCTGTTCTATTACCTGTTCCCGCTACTAAATAGTTTCCTATGGACTGGGCGATATAATAAATAGTTAACATCCTCAGTCGCGCTTTTGCGTTTGCTCCAGCAAGCTTGTCAGTTTTTATGTTTGGTGCAACGATTCGCATAAACTCTTGAAAAACGGAAGATAAATCAAATTTATTAAAGTTGATGTCCAAATGTTTAGCAACCTTCTTGGCATCCTCGTAATCTTGAACCATTGATTCGCAGGGTAAGCTAAAAGATAACACCCTTTCTTTTCCTATAGCTTCAACACATAAAGCGGCGGTCGTTGCACTATCAATTCCGCCACTCAAACCAACAACAACGCCAGTTGATCCCGCCCCCTTTACATATTCTCCAATCCATTTTACAATGTGTTGTTTTAATTTTTTATAGTCTATTTTTCTCATTCTAAATTCCTTGGTTAAACAAAATATTATATTTGAAAATTTTTTATATAACTAGTATTACTTATATTATAACATTTTTAGAAATTAAATAAATACAAACAAAATAATAGAATAAACCGAGCTTGATAATAAATGGCCGAAGAATTTAAAAATATAATCGACTCGTCGTTTGACAAGGGTATCATGCCATTTTGGATCTATACGGACGATTATATCTATGGAATGATCCCCTCTGATTCTAATGGTGATCGTTGGTTAGAAGTTTCTTATACTTTTGAAGATCCTGATGAACCTCTTATAAAAACCGAAAGGAATGCTGATTTGAGCTACCAGTTTCTCTTAGGAGAGGAATTATCCAAAGGCGTTAGTGGATATGTCGAAGACTTTAAGGTAATTACGATAAAAGAATTTGCAAAAGGACTCGAAGGTAAATCAGGCTCAGAAAAAATTCAAGCGATAACGCAAGAATTGATAAATAACTCTGCTGCTTACGCTGCAAGTTTTCCTATTATTAAAAGCAAGGATGAAATAGGTAAGTTGAAGGAAAGATTATAAATCTTGAAATTTTTCTATTTATTCTAATCACTTCTCCATAAAATCATGTAGTTAAAATTAACAGCTTTAGCAATAATTGGCTCATTAATTTCCCAAGTTCCCTTAATTCCAATTTCTTTCGCAGTTCGTTCAAATAATTTTTTAAAAAGGCTCCTGTTGCCTAATTTTTTAATCATTAAGAACATTTCAAATTCTACTTAAACTAATTAACGATTGACCTTGGATTAATTGATCTACAAGCTTATTTGTCAAAATATTCATATCTT
>JBHLMB010000417.1:0-3716 GCA_048938565.1 Promethearchaeota archaeon
AAACAGCTCTAAAAAAGAAACAACCAACAATATCTCAACAATTGAAAATATTACAAGATTCTGACCTGATTATCTATAATATTAAAGAAAACGATAATGGTAAGAAAACAAAATATTATTCCTATAAGGATAAGCAAATTTATGAAATATTATCAAGTATAAATTATTTTATCGCTAAAAAAAACAATAAAAGAATTAAAGACTTGAGTAATCTTGATGTACTCGATACATTATTATGACTCGTGAACCATTCATCTTCAATATAAAAAATAAAAGAGGATCACGCTTAAATTGTATTCAGAGGAGAATAAAAAAAAAATCGTTTTAATCGGACTTGATAAGGCAGGAAAGACATCCATAGTCCAAAGTCTCCAGGGTATCCGGAGTTTAACGGCTTTCAATTCAATTAATCCTACGAAAGGCCTGAATAGCATAAAATTTCAAGTTATGGAAACAAAATACTTGATATTAGATCTTGGAGGACAAGAAGCATACCGTTCAAGTCATCTGAAAAAATTCGACGAATATACACTCGAAGCGAATAAAGTAATTTTTGTTATTGATATTCAAGATTCAAAAAGATACGATTTGAGCGTTGATTACTTAAAAACAATTACTACTTTACTAAAAAAGAATCCTAAAGACATTGAACTCTCGATTTTTTTACATAAAAACGATCCTGATTTTAATGCTAAAGAGAAAGAGTTATACGAAGATCTTTCGCTGAAATTGACTGAGAGAATAAAAGAAATTATTCCTGAAGAAATGAATTATTCGATCTTTAAAACCTCAATTTATACTGTTTTTGAAAAGTCTAAAATAGATTGATTTGATATTATATTATTAATTATTTTTATGATTGATAAGTGACTTTGCAAAACATAAATTGGTTTGGGAAAAAAAAAGGAATAATTAAGGAATACATTGTATTTAGTGGAGCTATATTACTCACTTATGCATCGAGTTTTTATAATTTCCTTCTCTTTCATTCCATCGCAGAACTTTTTAGCATCGTAATCGCTGGCGGTATATTTGTTATTGGTTGGAACTCAAGAGAGCACATGGATAGTGCATTTTTCTTGGTCGTCGGGGTTTCCTTTTTATTTATAGGTATAATTGATTTAGTGCACACGCTAAGCTATAAAGGAATGGGGCTTTTTATAGAATACGGCCCTAATCTTTCTGTACAACTATGGATAGCTGCTCGGTATCTTGAAGCACTTTCATTTCTCTTGGCAATTCTAGTGAGGAACAAGCAAATTAATTCTATATATTTGATGATAAGTTACATATTAATTACTTCAATCCTGTTAACAACAATATTATGGGGTTTTTTTCCAACATGTTATATTGAAGGAAAGGGACTTACGGATTTTAAAAAAATTAGTGAATACATCATAGTTATTTTCCTTTTTATGTCGTTCTTTTTCATTGTCAAGTATCGCAAGGAATTTAGTAAAAAGATATTTATATACATATTGGTCTTACTAATATCAACAATCATTTCGGAGTTAGCTTTTACAATTTATATTGGGGTATACGATTTTTCAAACTTGGTTGGACATCTATTTAAGATTACGGCCTTTTATTTCGCATATAAAGCCATAATTCAAAAAGGGATAGACAATCCTTTCATTTTATTACACGATAAGCTTAGTAATTCTGAAAAAAAATTCCGGTTTGCTTTTAATAATGCGGCAGATGCAATTATTTGGATAGATGAAGAAAATTTAAAGATAATAAATTGTAATAAAGCCGCTGAAAATCTCTTAGAGCTTAAGAGTGCTGATATTATTGGAATGTTATTATCGGAAATTCATGACCGCTCTCCCAAAGAACATTTTTCAGCGTCGTTACCTGATCTATTGAATCGCTTAGGTAATGTTAACATGGATGGTATTGTCATTACTGCTTCCAATAAGATAATACCTGTTAATATTAACGCTTCACATCTTATCGTCGATTCAAAAAGGGTAATTCAAGAACTCGTACGCGATATAACTACAAGGAAAAAGATTGAAGAGCTCAACTATAGGCTCGCGTCTATCGTCGATACTTCGGACGATGCTATTATCGGAAAATCACTCGAAGGTATCATAACGAGTTGGAACAACGGAGCAAAAAATATTTACGGATACGAAGAAAGCGAAATTGTTGGAAAAAGCATTTTAACTTTAATACCTCCCGAATTATCTCACGAGCTCGAATATTTTATAAATATTATCAAAAAAAATGCTTCAATAACTCGATATGAAACCAAGCGTTTGAAAAAGGATGGGAGTGAGATAATCGTGTCCTTAACCATATCTCCAATAAAAGACGAAAAGGGCGTAATCATAGGTGCATCAACAATTAGCAGAAACATTACTGAAAAAAAAAAAATTGAAGACAAACTAAAAGCCTCTGAAGAAAAGTATCGTAACTTATTTGGTTCGGCACCTTTTGGAATCGTACTTTTTTCTCTAAAAGGAGAGATTGTTGACGCAAACGAAGCTATCTCTAAAATAATAGGATATTCGAGAGAAAACTTGATTGGAAGAAACTACAAGGAAATCTCCATTTATCCAGATATAGAATCTTTTAGTTTTTCTTCAAGAGAAAAAAAAGTTGCTAGTGGGGGGCTTCCTGAGCCTAGAGAAATGGTGGTGAAAAGACAAGATGGGAAAAAGATATGGATATCATCACAATTATCATTTTTAGAAATAGGGGGTGAAAAATTCATTCAAGCCCTGATAAATGACATTACTAAAAGGAAAAGAGCAGAAGAAAGATTAGAACAATTTGTGTCAACCGTTTCCCATGAACTTAGGACTCCGATTACAGTCCTATCGATGTCTATAGATTATTTGATCAAATTAAGAGGAAACTTGCCAGAAGAAACCAAAGAAAAATTTTTAGATGGTATTTCAAGGAATATTTCTTTATTGATAGAATTAATTGAAGATTTATTGATGATATCTAAATTAGACGAAGAAAAATTAAGTTTAGAGCAAAAAGAATATGTACCCTTAGAAATAGTTCAAGATATCGTGGATTCATATGAGATCGTACAAAAGGAGAGGAATATTTCGTTTATTGTAGATATTAGCAAAGAATTAAAGATGGTTGGAGATCTTAAAAGAATTGACCAAGTCTTTCGAATTCTCATCGATAACGCTATAAAATACTCAAAAAAATCAACAGACTCTATTATCAAAATTAAAGCATGCGAAAATTACACTGGTAAATATAATGTAAAAAATGAAAAGGGCACGCTTTTTCAAGTAATAGATAACGGAATAGGAATTAAAGAAAAAGATCTACCCCTTATATTTGAGCGTTTTTATCGATCAAGTGAGGTAGTTGAAATATCAGGAACAGGATTAGGATTAAACATAGCTAAAACATTAATTGAGCTCCACAATGGACAAATATTTGTTGATAGTCAACATGATAAGGGAACAACATTCTCATTTTTTTTCCCGTATTAAAAACATTTTAAATATTTAATATAAATAATATACAATAACTAATGAGAAATTGTAGTTAATCTTGGCATCTTTAATACTTGTAATCGACGACAATAAAGACATTTTATTTTATGTGAAATTAATTTTAGAATCTCACGGATTTAACGTAGAAACTGCCGAAAATGGAAAAGAGGCGCTTCAAATTCTTTCCAAGGTCCAAGGATTGCCTGATTTAATCGTGAGTGACATCATTATGCCCGAGATGGA
>JBHLMB010000418.1:0-2386 GCA_048938565.1 Promethearchaeota archaeon
GATGAATATACTTTTATTACTTAAATAATCTGGATTAATTCATCATTTTTAATAAAAATTAATGTTCCTGAAATTAATATCTCTTATTTGTATTCTTTTTATTGAATCTACTAAGCTTTTGAAAATAAAAAACAACATAATTTATAGAATAATTACAAAACAATGTAAATTTGTTTTATGAAAATGAAAATTTATTCGATTTACATATTAGCTATCAGTTGATCTCTTGTGTGCTCTGAATATATCTGTTCAAATTCCTTATCCGACAAGAATCCTTTCTCAAATAATATCTGCTTAATTCTTCTGATTATCTGTCCAGAAATCTCATTTTCTAAGGCCCTTTCTTCAAGCTCCGCAATTTTTCTAGCTGAATCTAAGATACTGTTGGTTTTTCGTGTTAAATTACTCCTAAGCTTCTCGATCATTTTTAATTGATCTTGTATTGTCGTCTCTAAACCATCATTTACCATTTGAATTCTTTTTTCGCTTTGTTCTAGGTCTATCTGAAGCTGTTCGATTTGCTTGTTCTTTTGAGAAATTTGTTTCACTAAATCATATACTGCCCTTTCAATTTCAGTTTCTTGTTCTGATTTTATATTTTCTATCTTAGTATCAAAGTCAATGTTTTCTTTCTGTATTTTTATTAAACTATTTTGTAATTTTGAATTCAAATTCTTTAGGACTTCTTGCTCTTGCTTGGCTAGTTTAAGTTTCTCTCTAAGGCTATCGAGCTCTTCTTTTGTCATTTTATAAAGTTCTGAAACACTTTCCAAGTGTTCATCAGATTCATGGGAACGTCTCTTTGTTACTACTTCTTTTTTACTAACATCTTTAAGCTGTTTTGATAAAGAAACGACTTCTCTTTCGAGGCGATCCATTTTTTCTCTTAAATCCATCAAGATTTTTCCTTCAATCTTTTGTCGCTCGTTTGGTTTTTCTTGAGCTTTTATCCAATCAATAGGGATTATAAACACCTCATAATTCTTCTAACATTATATATCTTTATCGTTTTCGATGATGTAACTTGATCAATATGGATTTTATATCACATTATGATGGGAGAATATTTAAAAGTTCGTGAAGATTATAACGATTCCAAATTATTTTGAAGATATCTCCATAAGTGTGAAAAGAAATGTAGGTTTGTTTCAAATTAAAAGCTTAGAAAGATAAAAGAAATAATTTAAATCACTGATTAAATCTGTTGGAACCATTGGAAAAGATCTCCGATAAAAACCCTTTTTTTAGCATTTCCCTTTAATTCATTAATGCTTCCAGAATTAATTAACCACATGCTTGCCCTTAATTCGTGTTTTATTGTCTTTATTTCCTTGATAGTCTCTGCTGAAGCCTCATTTTTAAGATCGTTCCAAGAAGTAAACAAGAATTTGCTAGCAAAACCACCAACATCTGCTCCAAGTACAATGCTTTTAGCAACATCAATACCTGTTTTCAAACCTCCAGTCGCAATTATTGGCAAGCTTGAAACAGATCGTGTATATAAAATACTAATTGGAGTTGGATTTCCCCATTCTCGAAAAATTTGAGCGGGATTTCTTGAATAAATTTCGTTGATTGCATTATTTCTATGATATTCGATGTCAGCAAAACTAGTACCTCCAGCACCTCCAATATCAAATCCATTGAAACCTAATTTCTCCAACAAAGAAGCTGTTTCAGCATCAAATCCAGATCCCACTTCTTTTGCGATTATAGGTATCTTCGTATTATTTCTTATTTTTCTGAAATTTTCTTTGAAGAATTTATAAGATACATCCCCGTTATCTTGCACTAATTCGTGTAATGAATTGAAGTGTATTGCCATGACATCAGCTTTAATCATATCAATACATTGATTAAAAATTTCAGGCTCAAAATCGGGTTTACTAATTTGACCTATTCCAATGTTACCGATTATAGGAATCGTTGGTGCCACATCTCTTACAACCTTAAATGAATCAACAAGGATAGGGTCTTCTACACCCGCTCTCTGACTTCCAACGCTCATAATGATGTTTTCTTTTTCAGCAGAGGAGGCTAATATTTTGTTAATCTTTTCTGCAACTGGATGACCTCCTGTGATTGCCGAGATACAAATAGGTGCCGCTATTTTTTTATTGAAAAAGGTTGTTGATAGGTCGATTTCATATAAGTCAAATTCGGGAAATGGATGGTGAATTAATTTCACATGGTTAAAGTAATTCTCAGAGTGTTGAACATCATTGTCAATTGGAATTTTGAGATGATCTAATTTCCTATCTATAATTTTTGATTTTTTTTTATTATGCATTTTGTCTCAACATTCTATTATATAATATTTATAAATTATTCATCGGTTAATATTTATATGAAATCTATAAGATTTTTCTATTTAGGAGCTCGAGTG
>JBHLMB010000418.1:2396-3153 GCA_048938565.1 Promethearchaeota archaeon
GGTTTCATTTTATTTTAATATTGCGATATTAACCTTCTTTCTGATATTTTCTAAACTAGAATATTTGTACAATCAATTTCAATATTTTTCAATGCTTTATAAATGAAATCTTCTTTTAATCCATTCACAAGTTGAACGCTTATTTTTAATTCACAGATTTTTTTTATAAAATCAAGTTTCCCCCTTATACCTCCAGTAACATCTATCTTTTGACCGATATCCGCCAATTCTAAACTATCCAAATCTCGGAAATGGCATTCCGTAATTAACATACATCCATTCTCTTTATTCTCATCTTTTATATATAATCCATCGGTTTCCATAGTAAACACTACCTTCGAAACCTTATATTGTTCTAATGTCGTGCATAATTTGAATATAATTTGATCGCCAGAAACGATGGAAAAGGATCCCTTATTATCCAAAATGATGTCACCATATAGGACGGGAGTAATTCCAAGATCTAAGGCTGCTTCTATTATATCAATAGAGGCCATCGAAATTGAAACCGATTTCTTGATGAATATACTCGATGATTGAATGGATAAAGCAGGATAACCATTATCAATAAATGCATTTATGATATAAGTATTAAAATCATTCATTGATTTATGAGTTTCAACCAGCCCTAGGATTTGATCTGGAATCTCTGGATTTATACCTTCAAAAATACCATATTTTCTTGCCGGAGGGTGTCCAAAAGAACCTCCTCCATGAATGATAATGATCTTTACTCCAGCTTTGATAATCTGATGGA
>JBHLMB010000418.1:3177-3709 GCA_048938565.1 Promethearchaeota archaeon
CATCCTCTCTAATAGAATAGGGTTTGTTTTTATCAGTAAGGAGGCTTCCTCCTAATTTTAATAATATGATTTCTTTTTCCACGATAAAATTACCTTATCCAATCATGGTTTTCCAAGCTTCGTATCCTTCTTTTTCGACAGCATTATAAATTTTTTCTTGTAAGGTCTCCGTGTCTGCTAGGGCGATAACCAAACCACCACGCCCTGTACCTGTCATTTTTGCCCCAATTGCTCCATTGTTCAAACATAGGTCAACAAGTCTGTTGTTAATCTCTCCTGAAACTGTAATTTCCTGAAGCAATTTATGGTTCTGATTCATGAGATCTCCAATAATATTTATATCTGCTTTTAAAAGAGCATTCTTAGCCTTGGTCGCTAAATTTTTGTACTTATCAAATATAATCTGGAATTTTTTAGGATTTTCTTCTTTTAAACGCTTGACATCTCCAACCACTTGCGTTGTTGATGTCGTGATTCCTGTATTTGCAATTACTAGCGGACTTTTCTTAGGGGATTTTAATCGATCCATCGT
>JBHLMB010000419.1:0-3696 GCA_048938565.1 Promethearchaeota archaeon
TATTAGTTTCTGGTTTAGAAAATGAAAAACCAACGGAAACAATGAAAGAGTTCCTGATTTGTAGGCATTTAGCACCTATTTTTGGGAAAAGAACGCAAATTGCTCCTACAAGCAATGATTGGCTTGTTATCGATACAATTCCAGACATTTTTCACACGGGACACATACATATAAATGGGCTTGATAAATACAAGAATATTTCTTTGGTAAATTCTGGGTGTTTTCAAGCACAAACGGACTTTATGAAAAGTTTCGGAATTGTCCCTACGCCTGGAAGGGTTCCTATAATAGAATTAGATACTTATAAAAGTATAGAGTTAGACTTCAGCAGGAATTAATGAAATGTTGATTTTATATATGTTCATTCATTCTTTAAATCAACTTGATGAGTAGTTAGAATAATTCTTAATATGGTCTTGATTTATCAATATGGATTTTACAATTCCTCATAATAATGCTCCAGAATTAGCTCTATATATTTGGAAAATAATCAATATTCCTCTTATATCTGAAAATGATTTATTATTCGAGCTTTCTTTTAAATTGAATATTTTATCACCAGAAAAAGCAAAATTTTTCCTGAATGAATGTATCAAAAAAAAAATTCTCGAAAAGAACAAGGAAAACCTAATTAAATTATCCCCTTCAATAGCAAAAAATTTACAGGATTGGCAGCAAAAAAGAAGAAAAAGCATTTGTAGAAAAATCAATCAAAAAAATAAAACTAAATTCGAAGTTGAGAAGATAGAAAACAGTAATAATTCTGACTTTGGTGCACTTATTAAATCATTTTCTGAAAAAGTTGTTTTAAATAGGGCTGTTGCCATTTCAGACGAATCATTTAAATTCACAGAGTATAATATTGAAGAAGGAAGGATCACCGCAAGAGTGAAAGGTACGAAAACGGAATCCTATAAAATCGAATTTAACCTTGAAAAAAGGTACTTAAGGCATAATTGTTATGATTATACAGAAAGGAAATCAAAAGAAAAAAGATTTTGTAAACATCTAACAAAATTCTTCTTGCTTTTAAATTCGAGAGATGAAATGGCATCAATATCATTCCTTGAAAAGATAGTCGAAGAAATAGAAGACTGGGATTTTTCTAGCTAATTCATATTAATTTTTTAAATACATTATTCTTCAAAACAACTTTATCAGACTGGAGCAAAATTGGCTTGTAGTTTATGATTGGATATATTTTATCGTTCATCTTTAAGACTTTTTCTACTAACTTAATTTCAATATCCAAGTTTATTATTTTTGTCCTTCCATAATGGCCCATTGAACGAGTATCAGCAGATATGATTCCAGATAAGGTTAATTCTTTTATATAATCGCTTATACGCCTTTTTGTTAGCTGTTTTACCCCAGGAATCTTCTTACTTAGCTCTAAATGAATATCATATATGTCTCCTGAAGTTGTGATGTGTTCTGGGCTATACTTTTGTATGAGATAAATAGCAGTTAAAATGACTTGTGCCTGTAGTGGCATTCCTGTCATAAATTCCTCAATATGGTCCTTTTCTAATTCTTTATGTGCTTCGTATACATGTCGTTCTCTTACAATTTTATTCTGGGTTCTTGAAGCGATCTCTCCTGCTTTTTTAAGAAGTTGAAGTGCTTTTCGAGCGTCCCCGTCTTCTTTAGCGGCTAATGCTGCACATATATAAATTACTTCGTCATCTAAAGCATCTTCAAAAAACGCTACTTTTGCACGATTAGCTAAAATATCACCAAGTTGTTTGGCGTTATATGAGTGGAATACGATAGGCGGCTCTTCTCCCAAACTCGATAACACGCGAGGATCAAGCGTTTCTTTAAACTTTAACTTGTTTGAAATTCCAACTAGGCATGTTCTGCAAAAATCTAAATTTTCATTTAACCTGGTAAGGAGGTATAATATTTGATTTCCACCATTTTTTTCAATTAAAACATCGATTTCATCTAAAACCAAAAAACAAATCGATTTTCCAACCTTATGGTCTAGCAATCCCAATAATTTCTTAAAAATAACATCCTTTGGTAAACCAGTTGGAGGGATTTTCTCTCTTCCAGATATTGTATTGTAAATATGTGCTAATATTCGATAAGGTGTTGAAACCAAGTTACAATTGATATATATCCACCAAGGCTTATTAGTAATGACTTGTTGGGCTAGTTTTTGACTTACATAACGAATAGTTGCCGTTTTTCCCGTACCAGTCCTGCCATAACACAAAAAATTTGGTGGTGTATCTCCTCTAAGGACGCATGCAGATTTTTGAGCGATACATTTTATTTCTTCGTCCCGGTGAGGTAATTCGTCAGGGATATAAGTAGATTCCAAAGCGCTTTGATTCTTAAAGATCTTTGGTGAATTTAAATATGCCTTGTAAAATTTTTCTATATCAAAATTGTTTGTATTATTTTCAGGATTCTTCAACACTTGCTAACACCTTATATATATTTCCAATCGAAACATTACCAATGCTAATTATTTCGACTGCACATTTAAAGTTTCTTGTTAATGACAAAACAGCAGTCATTAGTAAAGCGTTAATACTTTACCGTCTATGCGTAATTTTAAGTTAATTAAAATAATTTATGCCCGTTCTTTAAAATATTATTGTTTCTTCGACAATAATAATTAGTCGATTAATAAACATTTAATTCCACTAATGATTTTAATACAAAAACTAAATATAGGAAAAATAAAATGGTCATCAAACTTTGCCCCATAGAAAAGAATTAAATGAAAAAGAAGTAAAAAGTAAAAAAATTGCTTTTATCCTTGCATTAGTTTTATTAATTATTTTTGTAATTGATATAGTTTTAATTACTCTTATATACTCGTTTGCAGATTGGATTGCATTACTTTTATTTTCATTATTGCTCATCTATCCTGCGTATCTTTCAAACGCAGGAATGGTATTTATGGGGGGTGGTAAACCAATTGATGGTGGTAGAAGTTTTAAAAATGGAAAGCGGATCCTAGGAGATCATAAAACATGGAATGGTTTTATTAAAGGGCCCTTATATATGGGGATTCCCTTGTCGATAATAATTTCTCTAGTATTACTTGCTTTATGGCCATTAATAGAAGTTATTCCAATCTCGGCAATTGATAGTTATAAGTATTACCATAGCCTTTTCTTTTACGAATTCTATTTTATTGGGGGTAATTTACCATTAGGATTCCTACTATTAATTATGAGAATTATTTTATGTTCTTATGGAGCTGCTTTTGGGGATTTAGTAGGATCGTTTATAAAAAGGAGGTTTAATTTTGAAAGCGGTGCACCATTTTGGGTTGTTGATCAATTGGATTTCGCTACCTTTGCTTTGATTTTTATTTCGATTCCAGTATTTTTTATCCCTTCACTTTACATTACACCAGATATCAATATAGTGATATTTATTCTAATTTTAACACCATCGATTAGCATTATTGCAAATACAGTTGCTTATTTTCTAGGATTAAAAGATGTGCCTTGGTAATCACAATGATACTAGATCACATTGAATTTTTATGGACCATTCCCTTTGGAAGCCTCTATTTTCTAAAGGAATATTTGCATAATATTTTGCTAAAAAAATTAAACCCGAATTAGCTGCAGCATTGTCAAAAGCACCTGTAAATGTTGAATCTGTATGGGTTCCAATTAATATAATATCCTCAGATTTTCCTGGAAGAGTCCCAATTATTGTATTACT
>JBHLMB010000420.1:0-3695 GCA_048938565.1 Promethearchaeota archaeon
TTGGTATTATTGTCAATTTGTCATAATTGGATTAGACCGCCTCCATCATGGATTTTGGAAATTTTATGATGAAAACCATAATAAATACAAATCGGGAAATATTTTTGAATCGGCTATAAAAAACTATTATAAGAAAATAGATAAAGAAATTGGAGAAATTCTTAACTTGTTAGATAATAACACGATGGTTTTTGTTGTTTCTGATCATGGAGCTAAAGCAATGAAGGGATGTATTTGTATAAATATGGCATTAGAAAAACTAGGTTTATTAAAATTTAAAAAAAATCATAAACCAGGGACAAAATTACAAGATGCTGAAGTAGATTGGAAGAAAACTTATGCATGGGGTTGGGGAGGATATTATGGCAGAATTTTCCTTAATATGAAAGGAAGAGAGGAATATGGTATAATTGACCCTGAAGATTATGAAAATTGGCGTGATAATATAATTAAATTATTAAAAAGTGTTCCAGATAATCATGGAAATCCAATGAATACTATAATATTGAAACCTGAAAAAATTTTTAGTATTATTAATGGAGATTGTCCAGATTTGATGGTATATTTTGATGATTTAAATTGGAGGTCAGCAGGTACAATTGGTTATGAAACTATGTATCTCGATGAAAATGATACAGGCCCCGATGATGCTGTTCACGACTACTATGGAATTTTTATCATTTTTGACCCAAAAAAGAAAATTGGTAAAAATATAGGGCCAAAAACTATTCTTGATATTATGCCTACAATTTTAGATATATTTGGAATTGAAATACCAAAAGATATTGAAGGAAAAATTATAAGGATTAAATAAAATAAAAAGGAATGAATAGATGGAACATAAAGGATTTACATTATGGTTTACCGGACTTCCATGTTCGGGAAAAAGCGTTCTTGCGGATGCAATTGCTGAAGAATTGAAGAAAAAAAATATGAAAGTCGAGCGTCTCGATGGTGATATTGTTAGAAAAGGCTTAACAAAGGATCTAGGCTTTTCTGAAGAAGATCGAAATATGAATATCGAGAGAGTGACTTTTGTTGCAAAACTGCTAACTCGTAATGGAGTTGCAGTTTTAGCTTCATTTGTATCTCCATATAATAAAATAAGAGATTATTCTAGAAAAGAGATAGGAGATTATATTTTGGTTTATGTAAAGTGCCCAGTTAAGGTTTGTGAGGAAAGAGATGTAAAAGGGATGTATGCTAAGGCAAGGGCTGGCGAAATAAAGTATTTCACAGGAATAGATCATCCTTTTGAAGACCCTGATAATCCAGATATAATCGTTGAAACTAATAAACAAACAATTGAAGAAAGTAAAGCAATTATTTTAGAAGCTTTGGATAAAATGGGACTTTTACCCAATTAATTTTTTTTTAATTTTTTTAAACAAAATAATTAGAAATATAATTTCTTTTTTAATAAGTATCTTTTAACGAAATTATATTTAGAATTTAAAGTTTGATAAAAATAACCCAGAAAATTTTAATTTGAATGTAATTTATTTTTAAGTTAAACGTTTAAATCCATCATAAGCAATAGGTCCTTGAAGTAAAGAATTTACATTATCATCTTTAATAGCTTTTCTAATAATGCCAAAGACTTCATCAATATTTTTAATATAATTATGTACATGTTCTTCTGTATGACTAAAACTCACATATACACTATTAGAAGCAAGATAACCTCGTTTTAACATTTCTTGAGTAAGTAATGTTTTTAATTCTTGAGCATTTTCATAATTAAATGAGAATGTAATTAAAGCATTTGGAGGTAAAATTTCAATTTCAAGAGAATGTTTTTCAGCCATATTTTTCCATCCGTTAGCGATTAATTCTCCAATTTTATCCAAATATGCAGGAACATTATATTTTTGCATTTTTTTAATTGTTGCTAATGCTGCAGTAGGTCCAATTCTTTCAGTCCAGTAAGTACTGCTAATGAAGCTAGATTGCGCAGCATCCATTACTTGAGTATTCCCAACAACTGCCGCCATAGGGAATCCATTGCTAATTGCTTTTGCAGTAACCATAATATCTGGTTTAATATTGTATAATAAGTGAGAACCACCAAGTGTTAACCTCCAACCCATAGTTATTTCATCAATTATGTATACAGCTCCAATATGATCTGCGATTTCCCTAATTCGCATAAGAAAATCATTTTCTGGAGGTTGATGTCTTAATGGTTCTGTAATTATCACACCTATATCATGTTTTTTTATTATTGATTCTAATTGATTAATATTATTATATTCAAATGGAATTGCGGTTCCTAATAAACCTCTTGGAACTCCATTAGGTTCGAGTCCTGGTAGTAAATGTCCATCCAAATTCGCATTATCTGCTAAATTACTCGCGAGATACCAATCATGCCATCCATGATACCCACAAAATGCAATTTTATCTTTTTTTGAATACGCTCGCCCAATTCTAGCTGCAATTGCCATTGCTTCTCCACCTGTCCTAGCATATCGGACACCTCCTGCCCAAGGGTGCAGTTTAATTAATAACTCAGCTAATTCAACCTCTTCAGGGCAGTTAAGAGTCGACATTGAACCATCATCTAAAACATTTTTCACTGCTTTGTTAACATCTTCATCAGAATATCCAAGAGTACATGCTCCTACACTCATAATCGTCATATCAATGTATTTATTTCCATCTATATCCCACACATCTACTCCCTTCGCTTTTTGCATATATGAAGGCCATAATGTGGGAAGAAATCTTCCTGCTCGTTTACTAAGTAATTGTGTTCCTCCTGGAATTATTTTTTTTGCTTTATTCCATAAAGCTATACCTTTTGGACATAAATTATTCATTTTATCCTCTCATTTCGAAAATTGTTATGTTTCTTAAAAAATTATATATTTGAGATTAATACTTCTTAAGAGTTTTAAATAAATATTAATTAAGATAGTTTTTAAAAATTTGGAAAATAAGATAGAATCCCGACTTTGATGCTGAAAAACCAATGATATTTAGGAATATTTTATGAAAATCCGATAAGATTTAAATAATTAGAAGGATTTCTAAGATTGTGAAAGATTTAGATGAAATTGATTGTGAGATATTAAATATGCTGCAAGTAAATTGTAGAGCTACATTTAGAGAGATTTCTGATCATATTAATTTATCCGCTGATGCTGTCAAGAATAGAATCAATAAAATGCTTGAAAATAAAGTTTTTCATCCTAAAATCCAAATTAGACCTCGTCATTTAGGATATCATAATGTAGTTGAAGTAAAAGTAAAATTAAAATTTATCTCAGAATCTAAATTAGATGAATTTATTACTTTTTTAATAAAACATCCAAATATCGCTGAGATCTTTTCCATATCAGGTAAATGGGATTTTTCAATTGTCATTATTGCTAAAGATGCCAATGAACTAGGAAAAATTACTCATGAGATTCGTATTAAATTTGGTGATATGATTCGATCTTGGATAGAATCATTAACAACAGATTCTTATAAATTTGAGTATTATGATATGCGAAAATTAATGGGTTTTAAGCCAACTAGAGTAAAATTTGATTTTTTCGATTATGTATAATATATTTAGTTTGAATTAAATATTAGGAGGAATTAATTAAATTTGAGCATAGATTGTATAATTCAAGCAAGACTTGGGTCCACTAGATTACCTCGAAAGGTATTAAGACAAATTGATGGAAAACCATTGATTTTTTATT
>JBHLMB010000421.1:0-3681 GCA_048938565.1 Promethearchaeota archaeon
AGGGATAATTTTGCGATCATAATGGCTCCTGCCTGTTCCAATTTTTTAATAATAGTAGCTTTTTCATTGATTATTTGGTTTTTGTACGGTTCTGCTCCCCAAGTAGTAGGAAAATTTGGAAACGCTAATAAATCTTTCACTCCATAGGGGATTCCATGTAATAATCCGCGATATTTTCCTTTTGAAATTTCATTATCTGCAATCTCTGCTTGTTTTAAAGCGATATCCTCTGTAATTGTAATAACACATTCAAGTTTAGGATTATACCGGGTCAATCTTTTTAAATAAATATTAGTTAAATCTAATGAACTGATCTTTTGTTCTTTTATTAACCATGATAATTGAATAAGAGAATAAAAAGCAACTTCTTCTGCATTTAAGGGTAAATCAACACCTTTCAATTTGCTAAATTTATTTTGTTTTGATTCTTTTAAATAACTGACTCCTGTTAATTGTGGATTGAAATAAAAAGGAGGTTCAATATTATATTCCAATTTATTTTTTCTTTGCTCTACATAATTAATAAGAAACTGATTAAGAAAATCCAACATTTGCTCTCTCTTTTCGTCATTAAATTTCAAACCAGCAATTATTTCAGCTTTAGAGAGGACCTCTTTTGTAATTTGTTTTTTTTTCATTATGAAATATAATATATTCCTATTAGATATTAATCTTTTTATTTAAGTAATGGCTCGAGTGGGAAGCTGAAAAATTCCCAAATTTACTTTTGGCTATTCTACATCTTTTGATAATAAAATAGATGTCATATCTTCACTTTAGCTTCTTTTTTCTTCTTATACCAAGCGTAGCTTAGCAACATTATGACAACCGTTAATGGTATCAATGCGACATAGATATTGTTGGTAATGGCAAATAATGTATATGTAATCGTTAAAACGCTTGCGAACATGGCGATGATAGAAGCGTATTGCTTCGTAAAACTCTTCACATGTGTCAGGAACATGTAAAATTTAAAGGGCATCTTTTTAATCACTTCTAATTCTGTTTCTTCTTCCTCTTTTAAATTACTTAGTACATTAGGATCTTCGTAATAGATACCCAAACGAATATCGTACTTACCTTCGAGTTCACCATTGCTGATGAGGATGATAATAGCGTCTTGAATGCTTTTCTTTTTAATTTTTAATTCTTCGTTTAAAAAACTAATTGTTAAAAAGCCGTTAGAAACAGCGTCAATAGTTGTTCCAATATATGCTTTTAATATCAAGCGTTCTAATTGTTTTACTTTTTCCGTTAGTATGTCCCAGAAGTGAGTTATAAATGCATTAAAATCGTCAATGAGATATTTATTCCTAGTTTCGAAATCCTTGGATTTCTTGGTTATTTTCTTAATGTAATTCTTCACAGTT
This sequence comes from Promethearchaeota archaeon, assembly GCA_048938565.1. Classification (GTDB taxonomy): domain Archaea; phylum Asgardarchaeota; class Lokiarchaeia; order Sigyniarchaeales; family SOKP01; genus FT1-020. The sequence continues at coordinate 1,371 of JBHLMB010000421.1, forward strand.
TTAATCTTATTTCTTATTTCAGATTCAATTTTCTTTTTCCTTTTATCTATTTTTAAATAAGCTCTCTTGTAAAACTTCACCTCAACATCGTCTTCCACGCTTCTTTCAAGATTTCCTAGCAATTGACTGAGTTGAATCTTATTTTCGTTTAAAAAATGCAAGAATTCTTCCCTGAACGAATCGTTTTTGATATTGAATATCTGTTCCTTTAAAGTCTCGATTTTCATGTCATATTCGTTTTGAAATTCATTTTTGGTTTGCACGTAATATTCTCTAATTTCAGGACCCAGTTTTCCTACTTCAAAATTTTTATTCAAGGCAAGTTTTAACTCTGTCTCGATATTTTCATTCACTTCTTTAAGTTTTAATTCGAATCTCTTTAGCTTGTTTTCGAAATCCTCATCAATTTTTTCCTTATCCGCTACGATATGTTCAAAATATTGCTTTAAATCTCCCCTCAACTTATCAAATTCCTTGAGAATGTCTTTTTTAACACGGGTAAAAAAAACCAAGGTCTCTTTTATGTTTTTAAGTGCTTTTACTTGGTTTTCTATCGTTTCTTTAAAGAAAACTTTCGTCCTTCGGTATTCCATTCTCGTCTTATCAATTTCAAGTTCTTCTACTTTTGTATCGAAATTGTCTCTTGAATATCTATCAAAATCTCTCAAATCTTGTATTCTATTTTGAAGTTCTAAAGTATTTACTCCTAATGTCTTGTTTTTTATACTCGAATCGTAAAGCGCTAAAATTTTTCCAATTGCTTCGTTATTTGGTTTTAGAATCTTGTTATCCACGTAATTCTTTAGATCAACATTTTTATAAAAATGTTCAGTATGAAGGAGCAAGCATTTTTTATCCTCATATAGTTTTGCGCTAATTTGAGAATTATCGATCATTTCTTTTATTCTCGTTATTAAAACCTTACAATTCAAATTAAGCTCTTTTTTCAACTCGTTGATATCAATGTTGTTATTTTTTTTCTCCAAAGCAACTGTTTTGATTTTATTAGTGATGATATTGTTAATCTTTTCGTTTTTTAAAGTTTCCATCTCTTTCTTGAGGTATTCTTTAAAATTCTCCCATTGAATTATAGTAACATTTGATTTTTCTTCAAAATCGTCACTTTCTGCCCTGCATTCGTTAAACTTGTTTTTATATTGCTGGTTAGTTTCTTCTAAATATTTTTGAATTTTTTCAATTCCTCGAAGTACATCTTTCACTTTTATGTTTTTAAGCTGTCCTAAATAATTGTTAAAATTAAGCATCTTATTTCTAAGATTTGTTATTTCTTGGTTTACAAACAAATCGAAATCCTCAATTTTTGCTCTCTTTCTTTCTTCTATGGCCTTATCCTTTAGGACTTGTACTTGTTGGGCCATTAAATCGAGTACATCCTTCTCTAATTGGTCTATTTTTTCGGGTAGATATCTCAGGAGAAGATACATTTTTTGCCTTGTTTTAATTTCTTTTTTGACATTTTTTTGCAGCTCCTTCATTATGTTTATTTTATCGTTTAACAGCGCATCTTTATCCTTTTTAATAGTGTTTAGAATGGTTTTGATCTCAAATTCATTGTCATTTATTTTATCTTGTATTTTCTCTCCGATATCTGAAATCTCTGTTTTAGTAGTTTTGCGAACATTTTCTATTATTTTCAAGTTCTCATGAAAGAATTCAAAGCCATCGGTATAATAGGCAAAAATCTCTTCAAATTCCTTTTTCATATTTATCCATTTATCGATGACCTTTTTATGCTTTCGTTTCAACTTTCCTTCTCTAGTCTGAACTTGTTGCGAAACTCTATAAATTATATTGTCGTATTTATTGACTCTCTGAGATATTTTCTCGAACTCACGAGCGAGAAGGTTAAAGATCTCGTCGCTATACTCTGATTCAAGGGTTTCTCTAAAATAAACTCTGAATTTTTCTATCTTACTATGGATTTCTATTTCGATGTTTGATATTTTTTCTTTTAAATTATTTAAAATCTTATTAATGCTCCTGATCTCTTCTTTTTCTTCTATTTTTGCTTTTAAATTTAATTCTAAATCTCGGAGCTTGTTTCTCAACACGGAATATTGCTTTTTCCAACTATTTATCTCTGGGGCAAGCGCTTGTTGAAGGTTTATATAGTATAAATCCTCACTAAACGATAATTCTATGTTCTCGTTAAGAAATTCCGCGTCTATAAGCGTGTTATGAATGAGATATTTCATTCTCTCCCTTGCGATATCAATCTCATCGATTAATAAATAACTATCAATTTCCTCTCTTGTTTTTGCCGTGGCAGTCTTTAATTTCAAGATCATAT